>JBFHWR010000189.1:0-7711 GCA_041599395.1 Gemmatimonadales bacterium
GCCCACACCTCCATCTCTCCAAACCGCTGTCCGCCGAACTGTGCTTTCCCGGCAAGCGGCTGCTGTGTGACCAAGCTGTACGGGCCGATCGACCGCGCATGGATCTTGTCGTCGACCAGGTGGGAGAGCTTGAGCATGTACAACGACCCCACGGTGACTTCCGAATCGAAGTACTCCCCGGTGCGGCCGTCGCGCAGCCTGCATTTGCCGGTCGGGGTGAGTCCGGCCAACCGCATGAACTCTTCCGCCGCCTCTTCCAAATCGGATTCGCTCTTGGGACCCAGCAACTTCCCGAGCGCCGGCATCCCCGTCTTCACGAGCATCTCTTGCGGGTTGAGTGCCGTCAGCGCCTTCGCCGCCTTGACACCGGCCTTGAGCGCGGCCTTCTCCGCCGCCGTGAGGTCGTCGGCCTCCGCTTCCAGCCGGGCGGCGTGGAACTCCTGCTGGTGTTCGGCTTCGCGCCGCTGGCGTTCGGCGAGTTCCTTCGCGGCCGACTCCAGATAGTCTCGCAGCGTGCGGAAGAGATCGCGTGTCGACTGCGACAGGGCTCGGCCGCCGAGCTTGTCCAAAGGAACCGACGTGAGATCCGGACGCCCGCCGTTCTGCGAGGTGATCTTGTGCAGGTCCGGGATGAGTGTGCGCACCACTTCCGGTGACAGGTCGAAATCGGGCACATGCAGCCCGAGCGCCTCGCCGGCCCACTGCACGCCGGCCAGCCGGAGACACAACCCGATTTCGGTCTCGTCAGCGCCCTGGAAGATGGGAGTCTTCGCGTTGAACCCAAGCAGCCGCGCTGCCCACCCGAGATGCGTCTCGAGAATCTGCCCCACATTCATTCGGCTTGGAACGCCCAGTGGATTGAGGACGATATCCACCGGTGTTCCATCCGGCAGGAACGGCATGTCTTCTTCCGGAACGATGCGCGCAATGATGCCCTTGTTGCCGTGCCGCCCCGCCATCTTGTCGCCGACCGCGATCTTCCGCTTTTCGGCCAGGTACACCTTCACCAGCTGGATGACTCCGGGCGGCAGCTCGTCGGGTTGAAGGATCTTGTCGATCTGGTCTTCAGCCTTCTCCTCGATCTTCGCCCGCTGGTCGGCCGCCATGTCGATTGCGGCACGAATACGCTCGTTCGCTGCTTTGGACTTTACCCGAAGCGTCTTGAGATCGACCTTGGCGAAGTCGGTCTCGGACAGCACCGCCTGCGTGAGCTTGGTTCTCTCCGGATACACTTCTTCAACGGTCCCACTCTTCAGCATCACCGCGACTTCCTGCCCGCGAAGCAGTTCCGGCAACTCCTCGAACAGCGCCGCACTGATGCGCGCCTTTTCGTCATTCTCGAGCTGTCGCACTTCGCCAATCCGTTCACCACGATCCTTCTCGACAACCTGGTCCTCGATGCGCGAGAAGATCTTCACGTCGATCACCACGCCTTCGGTTCCCGGCGACACTTTGAGAGAGGAGTCTTTGACATCCTTCGCCTTCTCACCGAAGATCGCCGTCAACAGCTTCTCTTCGGGGGACAGCTCCGTCTCACCCTTCGGCGTGATCTTCCCCACTAACACGTCGCCCGGTTTCACGTGGGCGCCCACGCGAACGATGCCGCGCTCGTCGAGATCGACCAACGCTTCTTCCGACACGTTAGGGATTTCCCGGGTGATCTCCTCTTGCCCGCGCTTGGTGTCCCGCACGTGCAGCTCCAGTTCCTGAATGTGAATGGAGCTGTACACATCGTCTTTCACGAGACGCTCGGAGATGACGATGGCGTCTTCGAAATTGTGCCCATACCATGGCATGAACGCGACGATCACATTGGAGCCGAGCGCGATCTCGCCATGATCGGTGGCATGCCCGTCGGCGATGATCGTGCCGGCGGTGACCTTGTCGCCGACATCGACCAGCGGTCGCTGATTGATTGCCGTGTCCTGGTTGGTGCGCCAGAACTTCTTGAGACGAAACCGGTCGTGCTGCATCAGCCTCGCCAACGGCGCGTCCCCGTTCCCATCCCGTCCCCCCAAGCCCGTGTCGATCACGATTTCGTCGGCCGTGACCTTGCTGACCACGCCGTCCCGACGTGCGACCGCCACGGCGCCGGAATCCCGGGCCGTCTTTTCTTCCAGGCCGGTACCGACCAGGGGCGCCTCCGGAAACAAGAGTGGGACAGCCTGCCGCTGCATGTTGCTGCCCATGAGGGCGCGGTTGGCGTCGTCGTGTTCGAGGAACGGAATGAGGGCGGCGGCCACCGACACGAGCTGCTCGGGGGCAACGTCCATGAAGTCGATCCGGCCGCCCGGCAGCATTGGGTAGTCATCGCGTTTGCGACACAGGACCAGCTCGTTCACGAAGCGGCCCTTCTCATCCAGCGGCGCGTTCGCCTGCGCGACGGCGTATTCCTCTTCCTCGGACGCCGAGAGCCACGTAATCTGATCCGTTACGAGTCCATCTCGGACCGCGCGATACGGCGTCTCGATGAACCCGAGATCGTTGACGCGCGCGTAGGTGGAGAGACTCGTGATCAATCCGATATTGGGGCCTTCCGGCGTTTCGATCGGACACATGCGGCCGTACTGCGAGTAGTGCACGTCCCGAACCTCAAACCCGGCGCGCTCGCGCGTGAGACCGCCCGGACCAAGCGCGCTCAGCCGGCGCTTGTGCGTCAGCTCGGCCAACGGGTTGGTTTGATCCATGAATTGCGACAGTTGCGAGCTGCCAAAGAACGCTTGAATGACTGCGCTCACCGTCCGCGCGTTCACGAGGTCGTCCAGGGTGATCTTCTCGGGATCACTGTTGATGCTCATGCGCTCGCGAATGAGCCGAGCCATGCGAGACAGGCCGACCGAGAATTGGTTGGCGATGAGCTCGCCAACCGTTCGCACCCGACGATTCCCGAGGTGGTCGATATCATCGGTGTACCCCCGATTCTCCGAGAGCTGCAGCAGATACCGGATGATCGCGACGAAGTCGTCCTTCGTCAGCACCGTGTGGTCCGCCGGGATGCTGACTTTGAGGCGCTGGTTCGTCTTGTAGCGCCCGACCCGACCCAGGTCGTACCGCTTGGGATTGAAAAACAGGCGCTCGAGCGCCGCCCGCGCCGTTTCGAGGTTGGGCGCGTCGCCCGGCCTGAGCAGCGAATAGATCTGGCCGAGTGCCTCCGCTTCCGAGGTCGTCGGGTCTTTCGCAAGGGTGTGCTTGATGATTTGCGACTCCCCACGCGTGGAGGAAATCAACACATCGACCTTTGTGGCTCCCGCCTTCAGGAGCTTCTTCCTGAGTGTCGGCGTGAGGTTCTTTCCGCTCTCGGCCAACACTTCCCCCGTCTCGGGGTCCGGAACGTCGAAGGCGAGGACCTGGGTTTCCTGCCGATCCCGCACGGTTGTGGGGTATTCCTCTTCCCGGAGATCCAACGTCATGTAGCGGGCGAACACCGTTACCGACTTGATGCCCGCTTCGCGCAGGGCGTTGTATCGCTCTTCCGTGAGCTCGTCGCCCTCGTGCGCGAGCGCCTCAGCCTCGCCGCCCTCAGGATTCGGCACTCCCTCGGCAACCACCGAGCCCAACACCTCCCGCCGCCATTCCCGTTCTTCCCACTGCTTCGTGAGATCCAGCGCCCTGGTCGCGTAGAACAGCCGGAAGATGTCACTGTTGGTGCCGTATCCCAGCGCGCGCAGCAGCGCGGTAGCCGGGAATTTCTTTTTCTTGTCGATATGCACGTAGATGACATCGTGGATATCCACGGTGAACTCCACCCACGATCCGCGGAACGGAATGATCCGGGCGCTGAAGAGCCGCTGTCCGTTCGGGTGGATGGTCTCTTCGAACACGACGCCGGGTGACCGATGCAGCTGGGACACCACCACCCGTTCCGCACCGTTGATGACGAACGTGCCGAGCGGCGTGAGCGTGGGCAGCTCCCCGAGATAGACCTCTTTTTCCAGAATGTTCTGCGGGCGCTGCACCCCGCTCTCGAGCGTCTCGTTGATCACGAGCCGCAAGGTCGCCTTGAGCGACGCCGAATAGGTCATGTCCCGCTCGATGCACTCTTCGACCGTGTATTTCGGCTCGCCGAGGGCGAACTTCACGAATTCGAGCGAGTAGTTGCCGTTGACGTCCGTGATGGGGAAGACCTCGCGGAACACGCGCTCCAGCGCGATGTCCGCTTCCCGGGCTTCCTCACCCGTCCGGATCAACGCATCGAACGAGCGAATGTGAATGTCGAGGAGGTGGGGCATGGCCATTGCGCCTTGCTCCAACTTTCCAAACGAGATTACGGAGGAGTTCTTGGTCATGCGAGTTCCTTACGCAGCACAGATGTCCCCTCGCGGCCAGCCGGTTTCACGCCCGGCTCGGCCCGTCGATGGGGCTCTAAAACGTGAGCAGGATTGTGAGTCCTTCGTTGCATGCCACCTCGAATTGTCAGGAGACCCTTGGTGTGCACCCACCCATGCGGTGGTGTCACCACACCCGGCCTACTTCAATTCGACGGTCGCGCCCTGCTCTTCGAGCTTCTTCTTGATCGTCTCCGCCTCTTCCTTCGGGATGCCTTCTTTCACCATGCTTGGAGCCGAGTCAACCAACTCCTTCGCCTCCTTGAGGCCGAGGGATGTCACCTCGCGCACGGCCTTGATCACCTGAATCTTCTTGTCGCCAGCGCTCTGAAGCTGGACCGTGAACTCGGTCTTCTCTTCAACCGGCGCCGCGGCCTCGGCCCCGGCAGCCGGGGCGGCCGCCGCCGGTACGGCGATGGAGACGTTGAACTTATCCTTGAATGCCTCGATGAGTTCGGCCAACTCCACGACGGACATGCCGCCGATCGCATCGAGAATGTCGTCCTTACTCAGCGTCTTCGTTGCCATACTGTTCTCTCTTCTCTTCTTCGCGTGTGGGTTAGGCGCTGGCGCGATCTGCGCGAAGCGCCTCGAGGGCGCCAACCATTTGTACGAACATTCCGCTCAAGGCCCCGGCGAACCCTTGCAGCGGGGACTCGAGATATCCTGCAACCTGCGCGAGCAGCTGCTCCCTGGACGGCAACGTGGCCATCCGCTTGACCTCGTCTCGGGATACCCGCCGGCCATCGAGGAGGCCCGCCCGCACCGCGAGCGCACTGTATTCACTGTCGAAGTCGGCCAACACCTTGGCCGCGGACACGGGGTCTTCGCCGGCCAACACGAGGCCGGTGGGCCCGTCCAGCACGTCCTCCAGCCCCGAGACCGCCGCGGCCTTGAACGCCCGCCGGGCGAGCGTATTCTTGACGACGACGTATTCGACGCCGGCGTCTCGCAGCTTGTCGCGCAGCTCCGTCATCGGCTTGACGGCGATCCCCGTAAAATCGGTGACATAGATATTGGTGGCGCGGCTGAGCTGCTGGGTGAGCCGTTCCACAACTGCGGCTTTGTCGGTGCGCTTCATCGGTACCCTGCCGTGTCGACCTTGATACCCGGCCCCATTGTGCTCGACACCGTGACCGATTGCACGTACGTGCCCTTGGCGGCCGACGGTTTGGCGCGAACCACTGAATCCATGAACGCGTCCAGGTTCTGACGTAGCTGCGGAGGCGTGAACGAGACTTTGCCGATGGGCGCGTGCAGGTTGCCGGTCTTATCCACTCGAAACTCGATCTTACCGGCCTTCACTTCCTTGATGGCTCGCTCGATATCCATCGTGACGGTCCCCGACTTCGGGTTGGGCATGAGCCCGCGGGGACCCAGGATGCGACCGAGCTGCCCGACCTTGCCCATCATGTCCGGCGTGGCGACAACCACATCGCACTCCAACCAGCCGGACTTGATCTTGTCGATGTAGTCCGGCCCGACGAAATCGGCGCCTGCTGCCTCAGCCTCCTTGGCCTTGTCGCCTTGTGCAATGACGAGCACGCGCGTGGTCTTGCCGGTACCGTGCGGCAGCACAACCGTCCCGCGCACGATTTGGTCGGCGTGGCGCGGGTCTACGCCGAGATGGACCGCCACTTCGACCGTTTCATCGAACTTCGCGAACGCGAGGCTCTTCACCGATTTGAGCGCTTCGCCCGGATCGTACGTCCGGCTGCGGTCGACGGTCGCGAGCGCGCCGGAGTACTTCCGCCCTGGCCCTGCCATCAGTCTTTCACCTCGATCCCCATCGACCGCGCGGTGCCGGCCACCACCTTCATGGCCGCCTCAATCCGCGTGGTGTTGAGATCAGGCATCTTGATCTCGGCGATCTTTCGGACCTGCTCGCTCGTCACCGAGCCGACCTTTTCCCGGTTCGACGTCGGCGATCCCTTCTCGACGCCGGCCTCCTTGCGCAGCAGCACGGCAGCCGGCGGTGTCTTGGTGATGAAGCTGAAGCTTCGATCCTGGTAGATCGTGAGCTCGACCGGCACGATCGTGCCTGCCTGGCTCTGGGTCTTCGCGTTGTACTGCTTGCAGAAATCCATGATGTTGACGCCATGCGGCCCCAACGCCGTTCCGACCGGAGGGGCTGGAGTGGCCTGGCCCGCTGGAATCTGCAACTTGATCAGTGCCGCAACTTTCTTGGACGCCATCGTTCTCCTCCTGTCACGCCAGGAAATCCCGGCGCTCCCACGTGATCCCCGTGGTCAGGGTCGTGCTAGTGAGCCTTCAACTGCAAATAGTCGAGCTCAACCGTTGTCGGCCGCCCGAAGAGACTGACGCTGACGCGGACTTTCCCCTTGTCGCCCAACACCTCTTCGACCGTCCCGCTGAAATCCGAAAACGGCCCATCCGTGATCTCGACCGCCTGTCCCACCAAGAACGGAATTTCCTCCGCGGGTTCCTGTTCCTCCGCCTCCTCTTCGACGCCCAGCAGCCGATTCACTTCATCCGGCCGCAACGCCTGCGGCGTCCACCCCTTCCCCACAAACTTGATCACGCCCTGGATTCCATTGATGGCGTGCAAGGTCTGCTGATTCATGATCATCTCGACCAGCACGTATCCGGGAAAAACCTTCCGCTCCGTCGTGACTTTCTGGCCGTCTTTGATTTCGACGACCTGCTGGGTCGGGACCAGCGCTTGCCGAATGGGACGCTCATCCTCGGGCCGCGAGTCCGCTTCGATGTGCCGCGCGATCAGCGATCGGACTTTGTTTTCGTGTCCTGCCGTCGTCTGAATCGCGTACCACTTGAACTCGTTTGCCGTATCGATCATCCGCCGAACAATCTTCCAAGGAAGTCGATCAGCAGCTTGGAGAACGCGAGGTCCATGAGTCCGATGATGGCGCCCAGAATCAGAATGAAGATAATGATCACCACCGTCGACTTCCGCAGATCGTCCAACGTCGGCCAGGAGACCTTCCTGACCTCGGCGCGCACGTCCCGCAAGTACAGCGACGTTCGTTGCGCCACGGCAAGGACCCGCGCTGCCACGCTACTTCGTTTCCTTGTGTAACTTGTGCGTCCCGCACCGGGGGCAGAATTTCCGCCATTCCATGCGCTGCGGGTGCTTCCGTTTGTTTTTCGTCGTGAAGTAGTTCCGACTCTTACAGTCGGTACACTCCATGATCATCTTCTCGCGCGGCATCCATTACCCCACGCCTGTAACCACGTCGGCAGGCGACGGTTATTCGATAATTTTGGTGACGACGCCGGCCCCCACCGTGCGCCCGCCCTCGCGAATCGCAAACCTGAGCCCCTCCTCCATCGCAATCGGCGCAATCAGCGTGATCGTCATCGTCGTGTTGTCCCCCGGCATCACCATCTCCACCCCCTCCGGCAAC
>JBFHWR010000190.1:0-7678 GCA_041599395.1 Gemmatimonadales bacterium
GATTGGAGTGGTGTGGTGTCCTTTGCGTTTCGGCCACCGAGGAGCCTCGTGCGGCTTCGCAATCAAATCAGGACCACGTTATCGTTCTTTTCGTCCAAACTGGCGGTGTGTCTGTTGCGTCCGGACACCGAGGAGTGTCGATCGGTGTCCGACAGCCGTCGCAGGCAGATCGATGTGAGATTGGACTCTGGCTTTTCCGAAACGCTGCGGGGCGGTGCTACATTTAGCTACACGCTGACTGATGTGCGACACACGTCCGATAAATTGTCACAGATCGTGTTCAGCATCTTCTTTGACGTGCGACTCTTGGCTGGTGAGGTCCGATGAAAGCGATCGTGTTGTCGGTGGTGCTGGTGGCGTTTGGGTGCGGTGCGGGTGAAGCCGCGCAGCAGGAATTCGATGCTGCACGCGCGTATCAGGACGTCGCAACGCAGGTGGCGTTCGGGCCGCGCGTTCCCAACACCGAGGGCCACCGCCGCACGGGAGACTGGATTCTCGAGCGGCTGCGCGTGACGGCTGATTCGGTCGAGGAACAGTCGTTTATCCATGTCACGAGCGATGGAGACACGCTCCAGCTGCGGAACCTGATCGGCATGTTTCGGCCGGACGCCACGGAGCGCATACTCTATGTCGCGCACTGGGACACCAGGCCAACGGCGGACCAGAGCGCGAATCTCGCCGACCAACGCCGCCCGGTGCCGGGCGCGAACGACGGCGCGTCCGGTGTCGCTGTCCTGCTCGGGGTGGCCGACGCGCTCGCCAGAGTGCCGCCCGCATTTGGCGTCGATCTGGTGTTCGTCGATGGCGAGGACTACGGCGACTTTGCGAGAGACGAGGATGTGTTCCTCGGATCGAGGTACTATGCCGCGCATGCCGATACCACGGCTCGTCCACTGTACGCCGTGGTGTGGGACATGGTCGGTGATCGCGACCTCGAGATTGGTCACGAAACCAACTCGGTCAACTTCGCGCCGGAAGTTGTGCGTCGCGTGTGGGCACAGGCGCGCGAGTTGGGATATGGGCGTGTGTTCCGCAACACGTCCGCCGGAGCGGTGCGTGATGATCACATCCCCCTCCAGGAAGCCGGAATCCGAGCGATCGTTGTCATCGATTTCGACTATTCTCACTGGCACCTGGTAACCGACACCGTCGAGCAGGTGAGCGCCGAATCGCTGGGGATCGTTGGGAGCGTGGCGTTGGCGCTACTGCGGTAGCCTCGCGTCTTGTCTTTGTAGGCGGCGAAACGTTCGTCCGTCACCCGTGTGGGGATCGCGGCCGTATGCGCCGCTGCGCGTAGCAACGCGCTGTCCCCACCTCAGCCACACGCAATCTTGCCGCCATGGTGTCACGTGAAGATCGCCGCGCCGCGCTCCTCTTGCTGACGCTCGCGGCGGCCGGTGTAGTGGTTCGAGTGGTGACGGGGGCATCTGCACCCCAGGGCGCCGTGCTGTACCGCGCCCATCCCGGGTCCGAACGGCCGAGCCGCGACTCCGTGGCGATGCGGGCGGCCCGTCTGGCGCGCCCGCTCGAGCCCGGTGAGCGAATCGATCTCAACGCGGCGCCGGCCGAGGAACTTGCACGGCTTCCGGGAATCGGGCCGGCCCTGGCGAGCCGCATTGTGACCCACCGTACCACGGTTGGGCCGTTCGGGTCGCTGAGCGACCTCGATCGTGTATCGGGTATCGGCCCGACCGTCATCAAACGTGTTCGGCCTCACGTTCACGAGCCGAAGGCTCGCCGGGCACAACGGACTACCAACCACCAGGTGACTGTGATGTTGAACACGGCGACTGTAGAGCAGTTGGCGCAGCTTCCGGGCATCGGTCTAGGCCGGGCGCGAGCCATCGTCGAAGATCGTCGTGCCAGGGGTCCTTACAGCCGCACCGAAGATCTCCTGCGGGTTCGAGGGATTGGACCGGCGATCGTAGAACGGATTCGCGGGATGGTGTCGCCCTGACGCCGGCCGTGGTACAAGCTACGTAGTTGGAACACCGTGAGTTAAGGGAGTCCATTCAGCACCGGGATACGCATGGCAACTGCTCCAGCCAACCGGCCCCAACGGCTTGGTGAGATTCTCGTGAAGACCGGTCTGATCACGCCAGAGCAGCTTCAGACTGCTCTGGCGGAGCAGAAGAATTCCGGCATGCGACTGGGCTACACGTTGGTCAAGCTGGGTTTCGTCGAAGAGACGGAGATCACCAAGATGCTTGCCCGGCAGTATCATATCCCCGCCGTTGACCTGACGCAGTTTCAGGTCGACTCCAAAGTCATCAAGCTGGTCCCGCCGGAGGTCGCCTCCAAGCACACGGTGCTTCCTCTCAAGCGTGAGGGACGGACCCTCACGCTGGCGATGGCGGATCCCACCAACGTCAGTGTGCTCGACGATCTCAAATTCATCACGCGATACGATATCCACCCGGTCGTCGCTGGTGAGTACACGCTGAAGAACGCGATCGACCGATACTACGAGCAAACGGACGCTCAGCTTCAGGACATCCTCAAGGACCTGACGGAGTCGGACGAGCTGGAGGTCATCGAGGAAGAAGATGAAGAGGATGCTCCGTCTCAGCTGGCGGATGACGCACCTGTCGTCAAACTCATCAATGGAATCCTCATCGAAGCCGTGAGGCGGAATGCCAGCGACATCCATGTCGAACCGTACGAAAAAGAGCTTCGCGTCCGGTACCGCATTGACGGCGTTCTCGAAGAGGTGATGAAGCCACCGGTCAAGCTCAAAGCGGCCCTCACCAGCCGCATCAAGATCATGGCGTCGCTCAACATCGCAGAGCGCCGGGTGCCGCAGGACGGCCGCATCAAACTGAAAATGGGCCAGCGGGTCATCGATTTTCGTGTCTCGACTCTCCCGGTGATCTTTGGCGAAAAGGTCGTGCTCCGGATTCTCGATAAGGGGAACCTGACGCTCGACCTGACCAAATTCGGATTCGAGAAGAAGGCCGAAAGGGATCTGATGAAGGCGATCATGAATCCCTACGGCATGGTATTGGTGACGGGGCCGACAGGTTCGGGTAAAACGACGACGCTTTACTCGGCCCTGTCTCAGGTGAATTCCATCGACGTGAACATCATGACGGCGGAAGATCCGGTCGAGTACAACATCGACGGCATCAATCAAGTGCTCGTACGCACTGAAATCGGCATGACGTTTGCGGCGGCATTACGCGCCTTCCTTCGGCAGGACCCGAACATCATCATGGTCGGTGAGATTCGTGACATCGAGACCGGCAGTATTGCCATCAAAGCTGCCCTCACGGGACACTTGGTGCTGTCGACGCTCCACACGAACGATGCGCCATCAACCGTGACGCGGATGATCGATATGGGCATCGAGCCGTTCAACGTGGCGAGCGCCGTCAACTTGATCGTCGCGCAGCGCCTGGTACGGCGGATCTGTGACGGTTGCCGGCGCGAAATCAAGCCGACCGAGGAAGAACTCGCCGCACTCGGCCTTTCCGCTAAGGAGGCGGCATCGGTCACGTTCCTCCGCGGGCGAGGGTGCGAGGCGTGTGGGCAGTCCGGGTACCGTGGGAGGCAAGGGCTGTACGAGGTGATGACCATGTCGCCCGCGCTCCGTCGCATGATCCTGCACGGCGCATCGACGGCTGAGCTCCAGGAACAGGCGATCAGCGACGGGATGTTGACGTTGCGTATGGATGGCGTGTTGAAGGTCACGAAAGGTGTGACGACCATCGAGGAAGTGATCAAGGAAACGTCGGCCTAAGCGATGCGAGAGACCGCCCAGGACAAACGGCCAGGCGAGGAACTTTCACTTCGCTCGTTGCTGGAGGAAATGATCAATCGGGGTGCGTCCGATTTACACCTCACGGCGGGTGAGTGTCCCAAGTTCCGCGTCGATGGCTCCATAATGCAGGGTAAGTACAGGCAGCCACTCGATCCACGCGACACGCTGATGCTGGCGTACTCCATCTTGACGGATACACAGAAGAAGCGCTTCGAGACTGATGACGAGCTCGACTTTTCCTTTGGCATCAAGAAGCTGGCACGGTTCCGTGGCAATTGCTTCAAGCAGCGCGGCTGCCTCGCACTCGTCGTTCGGCAGATTCCGTTTGTCATCAAAACGCTGGGTGATCTCGGACTTCCGCCGGTGGTACAGAAGCTTGCGCAACGGCCCCGCGGACTCGTATTGGTCACCGGCCCCACGGGTTCCGGAAAATCCACCACGCTGGCCGCCATCATCGACAGCATCAATCGCGAGCGCAACGGTCATATCATCACCGTCGAGGACCCGATTGAGTTTATCCATGATCACAAGCGATGCATCGTCAATCAGCGGGAAGTCGGAACCGATACGCCGAGTTTCGGCAGCGCGCTCAAATACGCGATGCGCCAGGATCCCGATATCGTTCTCATTGGTGAGATGAGGGATCTCGAAACCATTCAAGCTGCACTCAATATTGCCGAAACCGGACACCTGGCGTTGGCGACGTTGCACACGAACTCGGCTGCCGAAACCATCAACCGGATCATCGATGTCTTTCCGCCGTCGCAGCAGTCGCAAGTACGGGCACAGCTCGCGTTCGTTCTGGAAGGCGTGGTGACGCAGACACTGCTGCAGCGATCCCGGGGAACCGGCCGTGTGCTCGCCGCCGAAGTGCTGATTTCCACGGCCGCCATCCGATCGTTGATCCGTGACGACAAGGTCCATCAGATTTACTCTGCGATGCAAGCCGGGAAGAAACACGGGATGCAAACCCTGAACGATGCGCTGTACGCGCTATATATGGAACGCGAGGTCTCGTTGGACGAATGCCTTCGCGTGGTATCGGACCAGCAGGAATTCATGCGATTGATCGATGATGCGAAAGCACCTGGTCGAGCAATGGCCTCTCGGCGTTAATCTGAAGGAGCACTTTCATGCCTGTATTTGAGTACACAGCCCGGACGGCCACTGGCGATGAGCGGACGGGCACACTGGAACTCGCGTCGCGTGAGGACGTCGTCGCCCATCTGCGAAAGAATCGCATGACCGTGGTTCGCATTCGCGAGAAACAGAAGAAGGCCAGAGGGAAGTCCATTCCCACGCGGGATATGGTGGTCTTCACGCGTCAGTTCGCGACCATGGTGAACTCAGGACTGCCCCTCGTCCAAGCGCTCGACATTTTGGCGCAACAGACGGAGAACAAGTCGCTGTCGGCGGTCACGCGGCAAGTGGTATATGACGTCGAGTCGGGAAACACGCTGGCCGATGCCCTCGACAAGCATAAGAAAGCCTTCAGTCCGCTCTACGTGAACATGGTGGCGGCCGGTGAGGCAGGCGGTATTCTGGACACGATTCTGTTGCGGCTGGCGACGTTCCTCGAGAAGAACGACGCAATCGTTCGCAAGGTTCGGGGCGCTATGGTGTACCCGGCGGTGATCTTTGGCGTTGCCGTCACCGCTGTTGTCGTCCTGCTGGTCTTCGTCATTCCGACCTTCCAGCAGATGTTCGCCCAGGTGAACCTCGAGTTACCGTTGCCGACGCGGCTGGTAATTGGGCTGAGCGCCGTGTTGCAGAGCTATTGGTGGCTGCTGGGTGGTGCGGCAATTGGCGCCGTGGCAGGGATCAAGTGGTATTACGGGCAGCGAACGGGACGGCTCGTGATTGACCGGTTCCTCTTGCGCACGCCGGTGATTGGGGATTTGCTGCGGAAGTCGGCGATTTCCCGGTTCACCCGCACCCTGGGCACGCTGCTGTCGTCTGGCGTGTCGATTCTCGACGGTCTCGAGATCACCGCGCGGACCGCTGGGAACCGGGTGATTCACGACGCGATCATGGAATCACGGGGATCGATTGCCGGAGGCGATACGATCGCGGGACCCCTCCAAAAATCCGGTGTCTTTCCGCCGATGGTGACGTCGATGATCGCGGTTGGCGAGGCCACGGGCGGCCTGGATGAGATGCTGACCAAGATCGCTGATTTCTATGACGATGAAGTCGACGCAGCCGTGAGTACCCTGCTGTCGCTCATGGAGCCCATCATGATCGTCGTCCTCGGGTTGGTCGTCGGTGGCATGATTGTCGCGATGTACCTGCCGATCTTCGACATGATCGGTGCGGTCGATTCGTAGTCCGAGCGCGTAGAGCACTGGCCGTAACGGGGCGTGCCGGAGTCCGGCCGCCCCGTTCTGGCCCGGGCAACGGCACATGGGTGGTTTGGTGTTTGCCATGAGACAGCAACTTGGATCCACTCGGTGCTCGGAGCAGCGTCGACGCGTTTGAGGACCCTCCGTTTCTCAAACCAGACCTCGAGTTCTTGAGGCCGGCATGGGACACTGTGCACCTGCATTGGCGAGCTGACAAAACATCGCGAGAGCGGTCACCGGGTTTCCCCAGTGCGTTGGGGTTCGTCCGATGGGCGTGTGTCGTTCGGATAGTCGTCGCCGGCGTTACCTTGGCGGCTGCGCTGATGGCGCGCGACGGGCTGCCGCCCGGAACCATACTGATCCTGGTTGCGGCCACTGCGGGCAGCGTGATACTCGGTGGCTATGCCGCCTGGTATCTGCAAAAGACGGGCGGCCGACTGGGTCGCGGGTATCTCTATACGCAAGCGGTGTTCGATCTGGCCCTCGTGACCCTCGTCGTGCACGTCACCGGAGGCTCGGACAGCCAGTTTCCGGCCCTCTACGTCCTCGTCATCGCCATGAGTGCAGTGCTCATGCCGCTGTCCTCGAGCCTCGTCGTCACGTCGCTCGGCATTCTCATGTACGTCGCGGACATCGTGTTGTGGCATTCGGCACAAACAACGGCAGCGATCGGCTTTCAGATTGCGGTCTTCGTCGGCGTGTTCGTGGCGATCAGCGTCATTGCCAGCCGCGCCCACGTGGCGGGTGTCGAGCGGCAAGAGCTGGAGCGCGAAGTTCGCCGGCTCAAGCTCGAGGCGAGCGATATTCTGGAAAACATCCGGTCCGGGATCGTCACCGTGGACGGCGACGGCCATCTGATCTACACCAATCCGGCTGCTCTCGAGTTGTTGGGACTTCGAGGGCAGAGCGTGCTCGGTCGGCCGTTGGCGAAGCTCGTCTCCGGTCGCTCGCGCGAGCTGTGGGATGTCATCGAGGCGACTCAACGGCTTCGCCTCAAGACGCAACGAACCGAAGGGTGGGTCCGATGGGGAGACCGGGCGTTCCCCATCGGCGTCACGACCACAGCGCTCAATCTCGCCGATGACGAACCCGTGACCGTCACGGCCATTTTCAGCGATATCTCGGGTCAAAAGCGGATCGAAGAGCTGCACATCCGGAACGGGAGGTTGGAAGCAGTTGCCGAACTTTCGGCGTCGCTTGCACACGAAATCAAGAACCCCTTAGCCTCCATCCGTTCCTCCGTCGAGCAGCTCGCTCAGTCCGACCGGACCACGGCGGATGAGCGGTTTCTCGCCGATCTGGTGGTCCGCGAAAGCGACCGGCTCGCGCGACTGCTGAACGACTTCTTGGATTTTTCCCGAGTACAGGTTGTCGACTCGTCCACTGTTGATTTGTCGGCAGTGGCGTGCGGGGCCGTGGACATCGTGCGGCGACATCCGGATTGCCTACCGGATACGTCGGTCGAGGTGATGGGCGACGCAATCTTGGTCGAGGGTGACAAAGACTTGCTTCATCGCGTGGTCGCCAACCTCGTGCTGAATGCAGTCCAGGCGTCCGGCGGCCGGTCGCGGGTCAC
>JBFHWR010000191.1:0-7614 GCA_041599395.1 Gemmatimonadales bacterium
ACGGTGTCGTGAGGGACTTGCGAATCGTTGGCGAGCACGACCGCGTCGTGGTGCACTGCCGTCACCCGGCAACCACACCGTATCTCGATGTGGCGCGTCGCGGCCCTGCGATGGATTCGTCTGACAAACGCGTCCGGATAGCCTGCGAGGATACTCGGGCCCGCCTCGAGCAGAGTGACCTTGGCTGGAATGCGTGCGTGCCGATTCAACCTGTGCTGCAGGGCAAAGGAAAGTTCGACGCCACCCGCGCCCCCTCCGACGATGGTGAGGCCAAACGGCGTGGCCGCGTTCCGGGTCTGGGCGCGCTCAACGAGGTGATCAATGGCTCGGACGAACCCAACCATGGGGCGAACGAGCACCGCATGTTCTGTGAGACCTGGAATCGCCGACCCGGCAGCCGCACCGCCGACATTGAAAGACGCGACGCCGTACGACAGTTCGGATCCGTCGTCGAGGGCAATACGCTTGCTGAACGGATCGACAGCCACCGCGCGCCCGATCCGGACGTCGACGCCGGCGGAGCGGGCCAGTGCGAGGACATCGATTTCGATATCCCGCAGGTGATACCGTCCACCCACAAATCCGGGCAGCATGCCCGAGTAAATCAGGGTGGGTTCGTCGACGACAAGGGTCACGCGAGTATCGGCCGGAGCATCTTTGCCGAAACGCGCGAGGACTTGAACATGCGCGTGACCTGCGCCCACGAGGACAAGCTTTCGAATGGACTCACCCCACGCGCGCGGAAGCGCGCCGGTCGGCACGTCTCCGAGCCGTCCCGCCGTGTTTGGGTTTCTGTCGCTCTCCGGACGACGTTAGACGGTTGCCGCCGCCAATCGCAAGACCTCCGGCTTTACCAGTCGCTCGAAATCGCGATAGGCGAGTTTGACGAGCTCGGTATGCGTCCCCGCGTTGAAGGCGATTTCCTCGTCCTCCTGGAGCGTCTCGTCGACGTACACGTCCATGTCGTACAGGTTGCCGAACGGGGGCATCGCGCCGACATCGCAATCCGGAAACAGGCTCTTGAACTCCCTTTCGGTTGCCAGCTCCACGTCCTTTGCTGACAGCGCGTTGCGTACCACATCGAAATCGAGTTGGAGCGTGCTGGGCAGGACGGCCATGGCCATCTGCCCATTGACCCGGATCATGACCGTCTTGGCGAGTTCTTTTCCGGACACGTGTGCCGACGCTGCAATCTCCTTCGCAGTAAACGCGGGCGAATGTTTGATCGTCAGGTACTTGATACCGTGTTTGTCGAGGAACTTCTTCAGCGTCTGTACTGGCATGGCTGCCTCCACGCTTCAATCGGTGATCGGAGCTTCTGCATCCACTCCATTGTAGCGATCCCGCGCCAGGAGCGAATGAAGTCAACATGAAGACATGCTACAGAGGGGTCCAACGTCTGGTCCTCACTCGCTCCACACCTCGGCCTCGAACGCAAACAGCACGGCGTCGCCGTCGTGCCATGCTGTTGGCGCCAGCCCCGCCTTCTGGCAGAGCCCGTTCAGGAACGCTTGTCGGTCCCAACCCTGGTTCACCGGCACTTGCGGCAGCAATAGTCCGGTTGCGCCCGACTTCACGAGCACCAAACCATGCTGGCCGACGATCACATCCTCCGAACGGATCGGCTCCAGCGGCGTCAGCGCACTGATCTCGATCCGAAGATCCGCCAGCTCGTCTGCCGTAACGGGGAGGAAACGCGGGTCGTCGGTGGCTGAGGCAACGACCATTTGCGTGACAGCATCCACGAGCGGCCTCCGCGCCGGGCATTCGCCGCGGCAGCCCCGCAACTCCCGTGAAGATCGGCGGGTGAGCGAGACAAATGCCGCCCGATGCTCTCGGAGGGCCGTGACATCGGTGTGGTAGTCCGGATGATCGCGGTCGGCAAGGTGTTCACGAAGAGTCAGCCGTGCAAGCCGAAGCAGCGTCTCTTTGTGTTTGGGTGTGAGGGTAGAGGCGGCTTGGGTGCCGATAGCGTCCCCGGTCGATGGACTGGATGGCACGGTCTCAATTGTCTCTCTGTAACCTCTTAGGAATATACAGCCAGGAGGCACACGGGCCGCCAGTGCGGGCTGCTTTTCTCAGAGGCGCATGTCGTCCAGCCTGAGCAGCGTATTCAGCAATACGTTCGCGCCGTTCATAATATCCTGAGGCTCGGAGAACTCTTTTGGCGAGTGACTGATGCCACCGACGCTGGGGATGAACATCATGCCGATAGGCGCCACCGGGGCGATGCTTTGTGCGTCGTGACCGGCGCCGCTGGGCATGCGCTGATGAGTGAGGCCGAGCGCCGTGGCGACCTCATCAATGACGTTGCGGATTCGCGGATCGGTGGGTGCCGGCACAATCTCCACCTTGTCGGTAAACCCGATTTTGGTGCCGGTGTCGTCTTCGATCACCCCCGCCTCGGCGCGGATCCGTTCGAACAGTCGTCCGATTTTCGCCGCATCCAGATCGCGGATCTCGAGACTGAGTTGAACCTGGCCCGGAATGACGTTTGGGGCTCCCGGGAGGGCTTCGATTCGGCCAACCGTGCCGACCTGGCGGCCAGGTGTGCTGGTGATGATGCGGTTTACGGCCTGAACGAACTTGGCACCGGCGAGCAACGCATCGCGCCGCTGATCCATCGGCGTCGTGCCTGCGTGGTTGGCGAAACCGTCGACGGTCACGTCCCACCAGCGAATGCCGACGATTCCTTCGACCACTCCGATATCGACGGCATCCCGCTCGAGAAACCCACCTTGTTCGATGTGGAGTTCGAGGTACGCCGCGATCGTTCCGGCCGGGCGAACCGCCTCGTGAAGCCGATCCGGGTCGCCTCCCAGGCGCTGCATTCCCTCGCCAATGGTCACCCCGCTTTGGCTCACGCGGTCGAGCTCGGACACATCGAGCGTCCCGCCCATGGCCTCGCTTCCGACCACCGCACCTTCTTCGTTCTGGAAGATGACGACCTCGATGGGGTGACGCGTGGTCACGTCGTTGTCCGCAAGAGTCCACGCGGCTTCCAACGCGCCGAGTGAGCCGACGTTCCCATCATACGCGCCACCGTCCGGCACCGAGTCGATGTGCGAGCCCATGAGAAGCGGTGGGAGCGGCTCCCGGCCCTCACGCCTGCCGAGGATGTTGCCCGCGGTGTCCACGCGGATGGAGAGGCCCGCCTCACGCATGCGATCCATGATGTATGCGCGTGCTGCAATATCTGCATCGCTATACGCGACCCGACTCACGCCTCCGGCAGGGGTCTTCCCGAATTCCCTGAGCTCGCGCATCAAACGATTGAGTCGCTCGCCATTGACGCGCAATTGACGGCCGCGGCGCTGGCTAAACCCACGGAGCGGCAGTAGCGCGAGAGCGGTCGCGCTCAACAGCATGCGGTGAAAGTCGCGTCGAATCATAGAGGTTTGCAACGTTTCAACATCCAACGTCTAGCTCATCCTGCGTCCCGCGTCCTGCGTTCCGAATGCGCTCCCGTCGTCACAATACGAACCACACGACAACCACCGTCGCGATCGACAGGAGAGTGGCAATCCCGTAGGTCACGATGGCGATCAACATGTTCAGGTGATAGAGTTGCAATCCGTCATACAAGGTATATCGGAAGCGGTGCGCCCAATGGTAGAGTGAGAGCGTGATCAATCCGAACACGAACAGGCGCGTGAGCGGGTGGCGTGCGAGCTCTGAGAGACCGCCGTACGACGGACCCTCCATCCAACCCATGCCCGGAGCGATCCAGAGAAGGAGCGCGAGGGCGGGCAGGCACAGCGCCGACACCATGCCGCCGCCGCTGAAGAGCGCCCATAGAAACGGTTCGCGGGATCGCTGGACGCCCATGGCTACCTCCCGACCAGGATCCAGAAGAACAACGCCGTGGCGCCGAGCAATGCGCCGTAGTGTGCCACGAGTATCACGACATTGGGTATTCGTCTCCGCCCGAGGTGCAGAACCAAGGCCTTTGGCGCGAGATTGAGCCAGGTGACCGTGTGAAACAGCAGCACGACGAGCACGATGACGTGCGCGCCAGAGACGAGCGGGTGCTTCAGCCAGGCGATAAACCGCGCATAAGCCTCGGGGCCCCGGGTAACCATCCAGACTTGCCATAAGAGCAGCAGTGCGCCGTAGGCGACAAATACGCTCGTCAACTCCCGAGTGATGAACTTGGTGTAGGCGCGCTTCCGGAGCCACCAAAAGATGGGAATGCGTGTACGGTGCCACTTGGGATGAAAGAGCTTGTAGTCCTGATTCATTTGGTTCCCCACGGCATGAGCATTGATGTGAACCAGTCTGCCGTGGCCGTGACTTTGTACCGCTGAATCGCTCCAGCCGGATCCACGTTCTTGGGACACACAGCCGAGCATTCACCGACAAAGGTGCAAGCCCAAATTCCGTCATGCTGGGACAGGACGTCCATACGTTCCTGGGCCGCTTCGTCGCGTGAGTCCATGTTGTACCGCTGTGCCAACGCGATCGCGGCCGGACCGATAAACTCAGGTTCGAGCTCGTAAATCGGGCATGCGGCGTAGCACAGCATGCAGTTGATGCACATGGCGTACTGTTTGTACTCCGCGAGCTGCGCCGGCGTTTGGAGGTATTCGCCTTCGGACACGGGTTTTGCCTGGTCCCGGACGATCCAGGGTTTGACACTCGTAAGCTTTTGCAGAAAGTCCGTGAGGTCGCCGATCAGGTCGCGGATGACTGGGAAGCCCTTGAGCGGTTGGACGCGCAGCGGTCCTGGTAGCAGGGCCTCGAGGTATGTGGCGCATGTGAGGACGGGTTCGCCGTTCACCATCATGCCGCAGCTCCCGCAGACACCCATCCGGCAGGCCCATCGGTACGACAAGCTGCCGTCCAGATGGTCTTTGACGTAATTCAGCGCATCCAACACCATCCATTCCGCACGAACCGGCACTTCGTACGTTTGCCAAGTGGGCGCGGTCTCCAATTCCGGACGGTACCGCTGCACCTCGAGTGTGACCGTGTCAGGCATGCGTCTCGGTCCTCCCGTACACGCGTTCGCTTGGCGGCCACCGGGTGATTGACACTGGGAGATACTCAATCCGGGGCGGCCCGTCCGGCGAGCGAAAGGCGAGCGAATGTGCCAGGTAGGTCTGGTCGTTGCGTGCTGGGAAGTCCGTGCGTTGGTGTGCGCCCCGGGATTCCTCCCGTCGCTCTCCGGAATATAGGATTGCCTCCGCAATATCGAGGAGATTTCCCAGCTCCAGGCAGGCGACTAACTCGGTGTTGAACGTGCGGCTGCGATCGTCGAGCCTGACGTTCCGGTACCGCTCTTGGAGCCGCCGGATTGTTTCGGCTGACGCCTCCAGCCCGGTTTTGTCCCGATAGATTCCTGCGCCGTCTTCCATCGCCGTCTGCATCTCGGTTCGCAGTGTCGCAATCGGCTCGCGGCCGCCGGTTTTTTGGAGAAAGTCTTTATGCAGGCGCCGCTCTTCGTCGATGGCCTGTGCATGCACGGGTGGGGTTGGCGCGCGGGCGCTCGCGGCAAACTGCGCGGCCGCTTTGCCCGCGCGGGCTCCGAAGACCAGGAGTTCCGTCAGCGAGTTGGACCCCAACCGGTTCGCCCCATTGATGCTCACGCACGCCGTTTCGCCGGCGGCATACAGTCCCGGCAACGGCGTTGCCCCGTGATTGTCGGTGTGGACGCCACCCATCATGTAATGGATTACCGGACGCACTGGAATCAGGTCCGTGACGGGGTCGATATGCTCGTACTTGAGGCATAGCTCGCGGACGAACGGAATCTTGTTGTTGATCACCCGCTCGCCGAGGTGCCTGATGTCCAGATGCACGATCGGCCCGTACGGCGAGTCAGCGGTTCGACCGCGCTCCACCTCCTTGACGAACGCCTGAGACAGCCGATCGCGGGGGCCCAGCTCCATCGAGCGCTTCACGGGATGCGGCTGCGGCGTCCCGAGGTCGTAATCCTGGAGATAGCGATATCCGTCTTTGTTGATCAGCCACCCGCCCTCGGCCCGCGCCGCTTCTGTGATGAGTATGCCCGTGAACGGCAAACCCGTGGGATGGTATTGCACAAACTCCATGTCTTTGAGCGGTGCCCCGGCCCGGTACGCGAGCGCCATGCCGTCGCCCGTCTTGATATTGGCGTTCGTCGTGTATGGGAAGACCTTCCCTCCGCCACCCGTACACAGCACGACGGCCTTGGCCAGAATGGTGTGGATTTCGCCGGTCGCGAGTTCGATGGCCACGACGCCCTGACACCGTCCATCGTCGACCAGGAGTTTGGTGACGAACCACTCGTCGTGTTTTGCAATGCGTGTGTATTTGAGGAGGGTCTGGTACAGGGTGTGCAACATGTGAAACCCGGTTTTGTCGGCGGCGAACCATGTGCGCTCGATCTTCATGCCGCCAAACGGCCGCACGGCCACGTGACCGTCCGCTTCCCGGCTCCACGGGCAGCCCCAATGTTCGAGCTGGAGCATCTCGCCGGGCGCCTCTCGCACAAACAGCTCCACGGCGTCTTGGTCGCTCAGCCAATCGGATCCGCTGATCGTGTCGTACGCGTGGTCCTCGAGGCTGTCGTTGTCCTTGATGACAGCGGCGGCCCCGCCCTCGGCGGAAACAGTGTGGCTCCGCATGGGGTATACCTTCGATACCAGACCAAGGCGGAGTTCGGGGTGCGCGTCGGCTACTGCAATGGCGGCGCGCAGTCCCGCTCCGCCACCGCCCACGAGGAGGACGTCGTAAACTAGGGTGTCCATCGCATCCAGATTGCGGGTCGTTGAAGCTCGAAGGGATTCGGCGTTCACGCTTCCCTGCCGCGCAGCGAGCGTTGGCGGCGGGGAAAACAATACGCTCCCACGGGTGAGATGGCTAGTGTCATGTCACAGAAATCCCGTCATCCAGCGCAGTGCCCGCTGGGCCTGGAGAGCCCATGGGGCAGGAGGATGCACGGCTCTTGTGGACCAATCACACACCAATCGGAGAATCTCATGAAATTGCTCTGCATCGCTGTAACCGGCGCGTGCGTCTTGCTGAGTGCGTCTGATCTCGCGGCTCAACGTCGCCACCAAGGGTTTTGGATCGGGTTTGGGTTGGGTGGCGGGGCCAACACCTCGGAGGGACTCGACGACAGCCGCCGTGGTGGAGGTGCCGCGTACCTCCGTCTCGGTGGCACCGTGAGCCAACAAGTCCTGCTCGGTGGCGAGGTCATCGGTTGGGGCCGCAGCGACGACGGTGCCACCGTCTCGCGTGGCAATGCCACGTTTAGCGTGTTGGTCTACCCAAGTCGCTCCGGTGGGTTCTTCTTGAAAGGGGGCGTGGGTGGGGCAAACGTGACCGTCGAAACGGAAGAACGTGGCGGCAGACTGACGCGGGAGGAGTCGGGATTCGGCGGCACGGTCGGCGCAGGGTTCGATATTCGCCTCGGGCGCAACATATACCTCACGCCGAATATCGACTGGCTGTTCCAAGCGTTTGACGCGGGTCAGAACCTTGCCAGCACCAACACCTTGCTGTTGTTCACCCTTGGATTGACGTGGCACTGAGCGCTCTGGTGTTGACTTGACAAACGGTTGGTGGACCTTCACCATCGACCAGATACGGAGGAGATCGCTCGACTCGGTTTAGGGGGGACACGTGGAC
>JBFHWR010000192.1:0-7553 GCA_041599395.1 Gemmatimonadales bacterium
AAGCGCATCGGCGTGACGTACCAGGGCCTCATGGAATTCGAGTACGGATCCCCGTTCACGGAGACCGGTGGAACCCAGCCACCGCTCCACACCAAGAAGTACCTGTTCATCTCCGACGACCTGCATCACCAACTCGAGAGCCGCCCGGAGAATCCGCAAGGGGGGCTCTTATGCCAGGACTGCCATACGTCGATCGAGATGCACGGTGACGGCAACATCTTCGGCACGACGCTGGCACAGGTCGAGGTGGAGTGCACCGATTGCCACGGCACGCCGGAACAGTACCCGTGGGAGCTGCCGCTCGGCTTCGGGGAAGAATTCGGTCAACGCATCGGCACGGCTCCACGAGGGCTCACGGACTCACCCGGGGCTACCGGCGGGTTTGCCACACTCTACGACGCCGAGGACGGATATCTGCTGACGGCACGGGGGAATCCGTTTGGCAACGTGGTCAGGCGCGGCAATCAGGCGGTACTGCATTCGGCAACGGGTAACGATTTCTTCGTGCCGCTCCTTCGCACACTCGCCGAGACCGACGGCTGGAAAAGTGAGAATGCGGAAGTGGCCATGATGCGGGTCGAGTCGCACGCCGAGCGCCTCGAGTGCTACGCGTGTCACGCATCATGGGTGCCGCAGTGCTACGGCTGCCACGTACAGGTGAATTACGGGCTGAACGAGGACGGGGAACCACACTCGGATGTGGATTGGGTGGCGTCGGGCTCCGAGCGAACCTCGAGCGGGGAGACGTCGGAATCCGTGCTCGGGTCGGGCGGGATTCGGAGCCCCGGCCGGGTGTTTGAGACTCGATCGGACCTCCGGTGGGAGGAGCCCGTCCTCGGCATCAACGGCGAGGGGCGGGTCACGCCACTCATGCCCGGCTGTCAGGTCGTGTTCTCCGTGATCGGGCGCGACGGCGCGATGCGGACGGTAAACCAGATTTCCCGCTCACCGGATGAGGCGGCGGATATCGGACAGGATCACGTTCCACTCGGCCTCGACATGGCGCCGGTGCAGCCGCATTCCGCTCAACGCGCTGCGCGCACGTGCGAAAGCTGCCACAACAATCCCAAGGCGCTGGGCTACGGCATTTCCGGAGGCGTGTTCCAGGCGCGTTACGCGAAACCGATCGTGGAAGATCTCATCGATCAGCGAACCGGCGAGGTCATTCCCAAGCGCCATCAAGTGCAGATCGAAGCCATCCCCGGGCTGGAATTCGACTGGTCCACCATTGTGGACAGCGCTGGAAACCAGGTGCAGACCGTGGGGACCCACTGGCCGCTGTCACGAGCCTTGAACGCACAGGAGCGCACCCGGCTTCAGCGGACCGGACTCTGCATGGGATGTCATCGTGAGATGACGAACGAGCAGTTATGGAACAGGATTGCGACACCGGGACGGCTGACCATGCCGGAGCACACGGAGCTGATGAACGCGCTGCTGCGCTCCGCCGCTCAGCGAGCAGGCGCCGGTGGCCAATAGGACGCCGGCCGCTGCTCGCCCGTCGTGCAAGGGCCTAGCACCCGGATGTCACTGACATTGAGAGAGAGCGGACGCAGGGCTCGAAGCGCGGGTTACGGCGCCCAAATCCCGGTCTCCGGATAAAACGCCGACCACGCAAACCAGAACGCGACGAACGCATCCGCCACCGGCACCAGCCGCTCGCCAGTGCGGGCGCCCTCGACTGCCACACCCTCCACCGTCCACACGCTACCCGTCTGCGTATCCACAAAGCGATCGCCGTCGACCACGATCGTGGCCGCGCCCCCTGCCGTCCGCGGCTCATATGCCTGCGCCGCACGCCCCGCACGATCCCACAAGGTGACAATCGGTCTCCCGCCTACGGCCGCCGGCGCCGCGACACGCGCGCCCTGACCATCCAGATCTGAAAACGCAAACGCGAGCCCACCGGCCCGATGCGGTACGCCCAGCACACGTGCCTTCCCGCGCAGGCGGCGATCGACGTCGTCAGGCATCGGGAAGAGGAGAAGCTCGTCCGCCGCCTCGTAGAGGTCATAGGGGTACCGCGTGTAATCCCGTCCCAGTCCGATGGCCGACGATACGACTCTCGTATCCGGATGGAGCGTCTGCCACGCCTCCCACCCCATCTCGATATGCGGGAGCGTCTGGAGATCGGTCCCGCGCAATGGACCACACCGCGCACCCATCAGCATCTGAGGCCAGAGACTCTCCGTCTCCGGATCGAACATCACGAGGTTGTTCATGAACACCAGACCGGACACCCCGAACCGCTGGGCACCCACCCCCCCAGCGTCGAACACCAACGTGCTTGCCGTCAGCGGACAATACGTGACCGAGAAGCGCCGTCCTCCCATCTCGAAGGTCGCAATCTCATGCCACCAGAGAATGTTGTGCGGGATCGCGATCGCCACCCCGTCGATCACTATACCCACAACACGCAGCTCGGGCAGCTCGGCAGCCCGAGCTTTCTCGGCCGCATACGCGTCGAGATACTGTGCATCGGGCGAATCGGCAGCGACGAGTTCCGGATCGCTGAGCGACGGAATGCCGTCTCGACCCACACCGCCGTCGAACAGGAATTGCTGGGGTAGATCGCACGAGAGACGCGAGACCGGCGGATCCCCACCGCCACCGGACGGACCACCGCCGATGCCAGACGGCGCGCCTTCACATCCCACCGCCGCCAACCCCACAATGACTGAAACGAGGGCTCGTGCTCCCGCTGTCTCGATGAGGCGCGCACGCTCGCTGGAATTCAGCATCCGTCTGAGGAGACTCCCCCGCTCTGCGTTGTGCCGTCCATACCCAAGGTGAGAAACGCAAGAACCCCCTGGAGAAGTTCCCCTGCTGACGGTCGGCACGAGGCGCAACGAGCGGTGGTCACCGCCTGAGATTCGTGCCTTCCCCGGTGATTCGCGCCGCCTCGGTGTGGGAAAACACGCTTCACTTCCACAAATCCACATCGATTTCAGAGGGAAAAACGCTTGTAATAGTTACAGAAACATATACTTTGTGGGGCGTGCAGGCTGGCTGTCCCCTTCTTTCAACGACTGAGGTAGAGACATGGCAGCAAGACGCAGAAAGGCGACCAAGCGCAGAAAGGCCACGAAGCGCAAGGCCACGAAGCGCAAGGCCACCAAGCGCAGGAAGGCCACGAAGCGGAAGGCCACCAAGCGCAGAAAGCCGGCGCGGCGGAAGAAAGCCAAGCGCAAAAAGGCCGCGAAGCGCAAGGCCACCAAGCGCAGAAAGCCCGCGCGGCGGAAGAAAGCCAAGCGCAAAAAGGCCGCGAAGCGGAAGGCCCCCAAGCGGAAGAAAGCCGCTAAGAAGAAGCGCTCGAAGCGGAAACCGAGCGCGGCATTCATGAAGCCGGTGCAGCCCGACGCGGCTCTCGCGGCGGTCGTGGGCAGTAGCGCCATGCCGCGCACCGAGCTGACAAAGAAGCTGTGGGCCTACATCAAACGGAACAACCTGCAGCACCCGACGAACCGGCGGAACATCGTCGCAGACGCGAAGCTGAGACCCGTGTTCGGCGGCAGAGGTGTGGTTACCATGTTCGAGATGACGAAACTCGTCAACAAGCACGTGAAGTAACATCTCGACAACTCTGAGAACCCAGCCTTGCATCTGAAAGGGGGGTCGGCGCGCTCGTCGACCCCCAATTCAATTCTGCCTCTTTCGATGTCAGATGGAGCCGCCGCCTACCAGAGGCCGATCTGCGCAACCGGCGTGAACGACGCACGGTGATGGGGAGTGGGACCGTCGTGATTGATCGCTGCCAGGTGCGCACCGGTGGCATATCCCTTGTTCCCATCCCACCCGAATCCAGGATAGCGTTTGGCCAACAGAGACATCAGGTGGTCGCGGCAGCATTTGGCGAGCACGGCCGCGGCGGCAATGGATTGCGAGCTGGCATCGCCACCCACGATGGCTTCATGTCCCCAGCCGATCTCGGGCTGTGGCCGGCCGTCGATCAGCACGTAATCGGGCACGCGCGAAAGCCGGATCAGTGCGCGGCGCATCGCCAACGCCGAGGCTCGGCGGATGTTGATGCGATCGATCTCGCGAACAGACGCCGCTCCGATTGCCCACGCGCTGGCCGCCTGCCGAATCGCGATGGCGACTTTCTCCCGCCGCTTGGCGGTCATGAACTTGGAATCTCTGAGCCCCTCGATCGGGGCCTGCCCCGGTGGGAAGACCACTGCCGCGGCGAGCACGGGCCCTGCCAACGGGCCGCGGCCCACCTCGTCCAATCCGGCTACGACGGAATAACCCTCAGCCCAGAGCGCCGACTCGCGCTCAAGCGTCGGGGGGTCCACCTACGACTCGCGCTTTTCCTGAATACGGGCGGCCTTGCCGGACAACTTCCGCAGGTAATACAGCTTCGCCCGCCGCACGCGGCCGCGGCGAACTACTTCGATCTCGGCCAGGCTCGGCGAATGCATCGGGAAGATGCGTTCCACGCCAACACCGGACGAGACCTTGCGAACCGTAAACGTCTCGCTGATCCCACCGCCCCGGCGGCCGATGCAAACCCCCTCGAACGCCTGCAACCGTTCCTTGTCGCCCTCTCGCACGCGAACGGACACGCGGAGTGTATCGCCCGCGGCAAAGTCCGGAATCCCGTCTCGCAGTCCGCTCTGCTGAATGGCGTGTAGCTTGCTCATGATCGTACCCTCATCGCTCAGTCCTCGCGGACCGTTCACTCTCATAGCGCGCCCACAAGTCGGGACGCCGCGTTCGTGTCAACTCTTCCGCTCGAGCCCGCCGCCACGCGCTGATGGCCGCGTGATTCCCACTCAGCAGCACGTCCGGCACACCCATGCCCCGATACTCAGGCGGGCGGGTGAAACTCGGAGGGCTCAACAGCCCCTCATACAGCGAATCGCTGGCCGCGGACTCGTGATCACCGAGCGCGCCCGGCAGCAGCCTCACGACGGCATCGATGACGCAGAGCGCCGCAAACTCCCCCCCGGACAGCACGACGTCCCCAATCGATAGCTCCTCGGTTCCGGGACGCATCGCAACCCGCTGATCCACATCCTTGTAATGACCGCACAACAAGGTCAACTGCGATCCGACGCTGTACCGCACCGCATCGTCGTGTTGAAACGCGTGTCCTCGAGCCGATAGCAGCACCACCGGTGGATCCGGATCGAGCGCGTCCAGCGCCTCGAAGAACGGCTCCGGCTTCAACACCATGCCGGCTCCCCCCCCGTAGGGCTCGTCATCCACCGTCCGGTGCCGGTCGTGCGTGAAGTCTCGGAGATTCACCATCCGGTACTCCACCAGGCCTTTTTCTCTCGCACGGCCCAAGATGCTGGTCTCGAGCGGCGTGTGAAACAGCTCCGGAAACAGCGTGACGACGTTGATGCGCAACACCGTTACAACTCCAACAGACCCGGTGGCAGATCGACCTCGATCACCCGCTCTTCGCGGTTCAGCCCACGGAGGATGGGCTCGCGGAAGGGAACCAACACTTCCTTCCCGTCCACGTCCACCGCCAAGAGCTCGCCGCCCGGAACGCCCAACAACCCCTTCGCCACTCCAAGCATGTCACCGCCGGCCATTACCCGCGCACCGGGTATTTCGTGGGCGTACATCTCATCATTCCTCGGCGGCGTGAGCTCGCGGCGAGCCATGCCAAGCAACTTCTGGTCCCACTGTTCCAGCGTGGTGCGGTCACCGATCTCTCTAAACTTCAACAACCATTGGCGGTGGTAGGACCGTGCCCGTTCTATCGTGAGCGGCGTCCCGATCGGATCACCGCCGTCATCCACCGGGGTGAGCGTCCGATCCGGTACCAACACCCGTTCCGGTTCATCCGTCAGGACCCATACCACGGCCTCGCCTTTGAGTCCATGAGGTTTGTGGAACCGCGCCACCGCGAGGTAGGCGCTCTCCATGAGTCGGATCTCAGCCTTCGGCGGTCGTATCAGCCGGAGGAGCAGGCGGTGCCGCTGGCGCCGCTCCCGACGCCGGCGCAGACGCAGACGCGCTACCAATCACCCCCGCCTTCTTGAGCAACGAGCGCACCGTATCCGACGGCGTCGCGCCCTTCGACAGCCATGCCTTTGCCTTTTCCGCGTCCACCTGGAGTTCCACCGGGTCGGTGCGCGGGTTGTAATGCCCGATCGTCTCGACAAAACTCCCGTCGCGGGGGTTGCGCTTGTCCGTCACCACGATGCGGTACACCGGCTGTTTTTTTCGACCTACTCGTCGTAATCGAATCCGTGTCGCCATACCCGTTCCTTCGTTTATCCCAGGCCGAGTCCGAACCCCGACCCACGCATTTGCTTCATCATCTTCTTCATCTGTTCGAATTGCTTCAGCAGCTGATTGACCTCTTGCACGCTGCGTCCCGCTCCCCTCGCAATCCGCAACCGCCGGGATCCATTGATGACCGACGGCTTGCGACGCTCGCCAGGCGTCATCGACAGTACGATCGCTTCCAGATGGGTCAACCGCCGCGGATCGACCTTTGCCTGCTTCAGCAACTTCGTATTCACGCCTGGAAGCATCCCCAACAAGCCCTCGAGCGGCCCCATCTTCTGGATCTGTCGCATGGCGACGAGGAAATCCTCGAGGTCCATGCCTTTCTTCGAGGTCGCTTTCTTCGCGAGCCGCTCAGCGTCCTCGAGCTTCACCGACTCCTGAGCGCGCTCGACGAGCCCAACGACGTCGCCCTGCTGGAGAATCCGCCCAGCCATGCGAACGGGATCGAATACATCGAGCGCATCCAGCGCTTCACCCACACCGACGAACTTAATCGGCGCTCCGGTCACCCCGTAAATCGAGAGCGCCGCACCTCCCCGCGCATCGCCGTCGAGCTTCGTGAGAATCACTCCAGTAATCCCCAGAGCCTCGTGGAAGCCACTCGCGATCCGAACGGCGTCCTGACCGGTCATGCCGTCGGCAACGAGCAGGATCTCGTGCGGTTCGAGCACCTGCTTCATCCGCACGAGTTCGGCCATCATCTCGTCGTCGATCTGCAACCGACCGGCGGAGTCCACCAGCACCGTGCGCGCCCGTTCACGCTCCGCCGTCTGGACGGCCGCTTGAACAACCGCGACCACATCATCCTGCCCCGCCCCGTCACCGGCCCTCCGGTAAACCGGTACGCCGGCTTTCTCACCCAGTTGCGCGAGCTGCTCTTCGGCAGCCGGGCGGTAGATGTCCGCCGCGACCAGCATGGGAGCTTTCTGCTCCCGCTTGAGGCGCACGGCCAGTTTCGCCGCCGTCGTCGTCTTCCCCGACCCTTGAAGCCCAACCAACATCACCACCGTGGGCGGCACCGACGCAAACGTGAGCGGCGCGCGTTTCTCACCTAAGAGCGCGACAAGCTCGTCATTTACGATTTTGACGAGCTGTTGGCCCGGACTGACACTCTTGATGGTGTGAAGCCCGACCGCTTTCTCGCGCACCCGCCCCATGAAGTCGCGCGCGATTTCGTAGCTCACGTCGGCCTCGAGCAACACGCGCCGGATCTCCCGAAGACCCTCTTTCACGGCATCTTCGGTGAGCACGCCGCGGCCCGTCAGCTTGCCGAGCGCAGCCGTCAGCTTGTCGGACAGGGC
>JBFHWR010000193.1:0-7531 GCA_041599395.1 Gemmatimonadales bacterium
CGCGCCACCGATGACATGGCGGCAGCCGTCATCCGGCGCGCTCGGTCTCGTGGATGTCAGCGGCCGGTGGAGACGGCACCTCCCGCTCCACGGCCGGGTAGTGCACCACGAGTTCCGTCTCGTGGAAGGCCGCAAATGACTCCGTCGTGTGTGCGTTCGGCCAGAGCACGTCGACACGCAGTGCCTCGGGATGGTACGCGACGGTGTAGAGCGTGCCCCAACCGGACCGGCGCCGTCTCGAGTGTAGCGGCGGAGCGAGAAACCGCTGCACGAACTGATCAGCATGCTCGGTGTGATCCGATAGGCGATCCTGCAGGAAGGCCTCACGCTCGACGCTCCTGGTCGCTTTGACGTATTCGTTCCACTCGATCCACCGTTGGTGATTGGTCGCCACGCGGTAGTTCGTGATCTCAGCGGGCCGGTCGGGTGACACGTGGACCGTCTTGAACGTTCCGTACCGGTCGAGCACCGTCACGTTGTAGGCCATGTGACTGGGGACGTGGCGGAGCACCCGGACGGCCTCCGCCGTCGTGTCGCAAAACTCCAGCACGTAACGCAGCACAATCGGAATGCCAAATCCGTCGCCTACCACCTTGCGGCCGCCAAACGACAGTGATACGGCGAGCCCCGCCTCCGACATGCCGTCCAACACCCCCCACAGACAGTCGGTCATGGCCATCACGTCGCGCCCGTTCCACCGGGACCGCAGCAACACGCCTTCCCACAGGCGTGGCATGTAATCGTAGTTCCGGATGAGAAAGCGATCACGCCCCCTGGTCCATACCGCCTGGGAGCATCCCGTCAGATACGGCGTGGGCCGATACAAGCTCAGGAAACGAGCGGCCATGTCGCCGCCTCCGGCCTGTTCGACCAACACGTCATACGTGCCCAAAAGATCAGGCATGTATCGCTTCAGTGCGCGGCGACACGCGAGGTACGTCGGCCGTGCCTCGTTGCCCTCCCGGAGAAACCACTTGCGGTAATGCGGCCACGTCGTGTCGAACCGGTTTCGCCACTTGGATCCCGGCTCGCGTTCGTCGATCGCTTGGAACAGATGTTCCATTCGATCAGAGGATTTTGAAGTTGCCGATATCCGCGATCGGTGGAGGTGGCTCGATTGCGGCAGCGTCGACGGGCACGCTTTCGTACTGCTGGTGAATCGCGTGAATCCACGCCTTACCCCGCGCGTTCAATCGATGCGCTTTGGTCATCAACCGCCCCGGCGTGATCAGGATACCCAAGTCCGCGCCCTCGTAGAGATAATCCCCAACGCCGGCGATCCGGAGGAAGAACGCCTCCTGCTCGGTATCCACCGTGCGCCGGTGCGTTTGCATCCGTACGTACTCGGCATGGCCATCCGCTGTCATCCGCCAGACGCCGGTGCGGGGCGCTTTCGTGATTCGTCCGGTGCTGTCTGCCGTGTGTTTCATCACGAGCTGACCCCAGCGGTCGATGTTGTCCGGTTCCGCCCACCGGGCGTTCAACTCTTCGACGTCCAACTCGAACGGGACGTCTGACCACTCGAGCAGGTGGAACAGAAACAGCGGGCAATCCGCGTGCGCGAACGCCGCCAGATTGGTCATGGCGCTGGCACCCGTGATTCGGGGGTTCAGTTCGCCCAGGTACAATTCGCCGGTTTCCTTGTCGGTCAGGAAATCCAATTCGAAGTAACCGCGGTATCCCATCGTCCTCAGCTCTTCACCAAACGCGAACGTCTTGTCACGCGCCTGCTGACGCACCTTACGTGTGAACGCGTCGGGCGCTACTTCATTGCCGCACCACCCGCCGCGGTAAGGCGTCAGTTCTTTGAAGCCCACCAGCTCGGTCATGAGTGGACCGACGATGGTCCCGTGCCGCGTCACGCACGCCTCCAATGCCGATCCGCGGACCTTCATCCGTTTCATGACCTTCACTTCCGGCTCCGCCGTCACGTCGTCGGCGCACTTCTTCCAGTCCGCCTCGTTCGAGACAAAGAACGTGGTGTGGCCGGAATCGCCGTACGCGGTCTGGATGACGAGATCCTTGCCCAATGGGGCGCTCACCTTCCGGAGCTGCTCGTAGCTCTCGATCTTGGCGAGGACATTGGGCACGCTCGGCACCCCGGCTCGATTGCCAATGCGCGTCGTCTCCACCTTGTTGTCGACAAACTGCCGGAGCTTGGCCGGAGGGAAACAGACCTCGAGACCCAACTCCTTGCAGAGATCTTCGGTGGTCTCGTCAAAGAAGAGAAAAACCGCCTTGCCACCCTTCCCACGCGGGCGCATGAAGTCGATGACTTCCTTGTGCTGCAGCAAGTAGTTGTTGATGTCTTCGATGCAGGTAAAGGGGCGGTGTGGCGCTTCCCGCGGGACGAACACGTGTGGGTGCTGTCCGTCGAAGGAGTCGATGTAGTTGATGTAGTGGAACCGCCGCACCCACTCATCCATCCCGATCAGATTGAAGTTCGTGGCACTGATGAAGTAGATGGGCGTCTCGTTCCGGTGAAAGAACCGGCGAATATCGGGCACGCCCCGCAGTTTCTTGCGGCGTTTCGTCGGCGCTGGAGACGCGACCGTTGCCAGGGCGGCGCCGGCCCCTGCTCCGGGAGTCATTGTCGTTGTCCGCCCGCCTTTCAACCTCGGGGATCCACCTTTCATTACGTGCCGGCTCCTTCCGGTTGACGCCGGGGTCGCTTCGCCTTGGGCGGAGTCGCGGCCGCCGCCGCGGACACGTTCAATGTGTCTTCCGTAAATAGGCGCAGTCCAAACTCCGGCTCGTATCCATGGATTTCTTTGACGTCCACCTCCAGCAGATACCGCAGGATGTCACGGGTCACCACTTGCCCCGGCACGAGCACCGGGAACCCGGGTGGGTAGGGTGTCACAAAGGTCGCAGCGGCCAAGTCCTCGCCGTTTTCCAGCGCCTGCAATGCAGCGTGCAGCGAGAGATAGTGGCACGCCCCGTCGTCATAGGCGAGGAAGAACGCTCGTCGCATGTCGCCTTCCGGCGTGGTGCTGTCCTCCTCCGGGAGAAATGCCCGATGGAAGCTGCTGAAATTCGGCAGCGGTGGCAGATCTTCAATGAGCGACGCCACCTTGCGCGCGTGGAGCCGCCTGGCCACCGCGCTCATACTGTCGCTGGTCTCATCCAGTTCTTTGGCGATCTGCGTCAGCACCTTGACCAAATGCGCCACTGCGCCCCGCCCGACCCCGATGTTGATCATGAACAGCACGGTGTTCCGCGACGTCTTGTTGATCTGGATGTCGAACTTGTCCATCAGCAGCTTCTTGAACGTGTCACCGTCCATGCCGGTCCGCCCAACGTGCACGGTCACTCGCGTGGGATCGAGCACGAACTCATCGGAGTGCCAGGCGTTTTCGAGGGGACTCCAGCCGTGGTTGCGGTCGTAGTAGTACTCGATCCCCGACGGCCGGTACTGTTCCGGCACCATGTCCCGCGGGCCGAGGATGCGAAAGTACCGGTAGAGCAGCGGATCGGCCTGAATACGCTCGCGCAGTATCATGGCAAGCTCCAGGCTGCGATGCACCAACTCATAGCCTTCCAATTCGACCTGCCGGCGACCCATGTCGAGTGACGCCAGGATCTGGTAGTTCGGTGACGTGGACGTGTGCGTCATGTACGCCTCGTCGAACGCCGGTTCGACGTGCTCTTCGAAATCCTGGTCGTGGACATGGATCATCGATCCCTGTCTGAGCGCAGTCAGCGTTTTGTGCGTCGACTGGGTGACGTACACGCGAACTTGCGCGGCATGCGGATCGGGCCGGAGCCGTGTCTCGAGCCACGCCGCATCGTCGTCCAGGTTCTGTCGTTCGAACTTCGCGTGCCAAGCCACGTATGACGCGCGGTATGCCTCGCTGCGAAGCCGTTCCCGCAGCCGAGCAGCCGCCTCCATGGCCGTCCGCTGCCGAAGCGTCGGCCAGAAGCGGCCGTATGCGTACCAGGCTTCGTCCCAGACGAAGATCATGTCCGGCTTGATGGCGAGTACTTCCTCCATCACCCGTTCCGGATCGTAGGCGATGCCGTCGAAGGTGATGTTGGTCAGGAGCAGCATCTTGACCCGGTGCAGCTTGCCGGCGCGGCGCAGCCTCAACAGCTCGCGCTTGATCTGGGACAGCGGAACGCCGCCGTACATCGAATAATCCGACAAGGGGTATGCGTCCAAGTACACCGGGGCGGCGCCCGCGAGGATGACGGCGTAAGGGTGTGATTTGTGGCAATCGTGAGACAGGAGCACGATGTCCCCAGGGCGGATCAGCGCCTGCAGTACGATCTTGTTTGCCGTCGATGTCCCGTTTGTGACGAAGTAAGTGCGGCGCGCGCCAAACGCCCGGGCCGCGAGTTCCTGCGCGCGTTTGAGCGGCCCCGTCGGCTGTAACAACGAATCGAGGCCGCCTGTCGTCGCCGATGTCTCCGCTTGGAAGATGTTGTTGCCGTAGAACTCCACCATCTCTTGAATCCAGTGCGACTTTGTAATCGATTTGCCGCGCGAGATGGGGAGCGCGTGAAAGGCGCCCGTTGGCTTTGAACTGTAACGGCGCAGCGCGGAGAAAAACGGCGACTCATAGCGCTCATTCACCGCCTTCAGGATGCTGAGATGCTGATCGATGTAGTCTTCCTGCAGATAAAACGCGCGTTCGAAGTCGCTCAATTCCGCGATGATGTTCTCCACGGGCGCATCGGTGACGATAAACAGGTCCAACTCGGGCCGGAGGGACTTGAGCGCCCGTCCGAGCAGCATGCTCCGTTCACTGGCGAGTGCGGACTCGAGCCTCGCCGGATCGTCTCCCAAGATGCGGTAGACCTCTGCCAGGAACGGAGAGCGGGTGCGGGTGCGAAACCCGAAGTTGGAGCGAATGAGGACGCTCTGAATGTTGAAGTTCAGGACGGCCGCAAGCAGCGCGTCTTCGAACGAGTCCACGGCCACCACACTATAGATGAAGTCGTCGTCCTTCCGGCGGACCGAGAGGAACTTCGCCTGTTGCTCGGCTTGCTCTGCGGGGGTCAATTCGTCCACCAGCAGCAACTCGAAGTAGGGCCGCTCCTCTCGCTGCATCTGCTCGTGGACAGCATCGGTCAGCGCGGTGACGTTGAGGAGATCGGCATAGTCATGCAGGTTGGCGCGTGAAAGGTCCAGTCGCCGGTACGCGTTGGTGGTCATCATTCGCACGAGACGGATGGATTGCCGGGCGACGGCTTCGTACGCACCTTTGTCGAAATTCTTGCTGAGCTGCTCGAACACCTGCCAGCCGGGGAACGCGTGATACCGTTCGCTTGGCCGGAGGAACGTAAATGTAGCGGCGCACTCGCGCATCAGCGGCTCGAACTCCGGATCACCCGGTTTCAGACGCCGCAGACGGCGCGCGAGGTCACGCAACCGGTTCCACGAATCGGTGCGGAGCCGCGCGGCGTTGTACAGTGCCGTATAATCGCTGGTCGACGTCGCGTCAGTCGCGTCACGTTGCCTTCCGCTCATGGTCTAGGATACCTCGCGGTGCGTTGGATGCGGGCCCGGGGTGGGCGATGCCGCGGGCTTGCCGTCAGGGGCCGGTGGCGCAACCGCCGGTTGAGACGTGTGTGAGACGTTGCCGGACGCGTCCGCGTCGTCCTGTGATGGCGCGCCGAGCGGTGGAACGTCATTCGGGCTGGGTGCGATCACCCGGGTTGATCCTCGCGCGGGCTTCTCCAACGGCCCAAGGGAGCGGAGATAGGCACGCGCTTCGGTGTCAGCCAGATCGTACACGGGGAACTTCACCGTGCAGTCGCGAAAACTCTTGAGCTGCTGGCCCAATCCGCGCAAACCGAATTCGCGGCTGCGCCGCACGCGGTCCAGATCCAGCTCCAGCGGAATCAGTTCCTCGGCCTGGCCCGCCTCATGCCACACGTCTCCGGCGGGTCCAACGATGATGGACCGTCCGTTTCCACCCGCGCCCACACCGTTGATGTCCATTACGTAACACTGGTTCGTCGCCGCAGTCGCTTTGGCGATCGCCAGCTCGACGCCGCGATCGATGGTGGTCGTCATGGACGGGTGTAGCAACACTTCCGCCCCCATGGCGGCGAGCGTCCGCGACGTTTCCGGAAACCAGATGTCGTAACAAATCGAGACCCCAAACCGTCCCACGTCCGGCACGTCGAACACGAGAAATTCCTTGCCGGACTCGACGCCGATCTCGTACGGTCGAAACGGAAACAGCTTGCGGTACCGTCCCACCACATGCCCGTTGGGAGCAATCACGCTCAGGGTGTTGTAGATCTTGTGTGCTGTCCGCTCGAACATGGATCCGGAGATGATCCACACGCCGTGCGTCGACGCCCACCCGCGCATCGCCGTTTCCGTTGGGCCCGGCAGCGGTTCGGCGTGTTTGAGCGACGGCCCCTGCGCCGCCAGCTCGCTGAATACCACCATCTGCACCCATGGAAAGAGGTGCATGAGGTGGTCGAGCCGCGCCTTCATGTGTCCGAGGTTCGACGACTCGGAGAGGTGAAGCTGCATCCCTGCGATTGCAAATGGCTTCATGGTGTCGTTCCGGTTTCGCAGTCTGAGAGTTCGGGAGCGTTCGTCACTTATCGACCAGCCGTCACGGGTTTTCGCGTCTTCGCGCGGGGCGCCGCCGTCGCACAGCGGAAGATTTCTTCTTCGAGGATGTCGAGTCCACGCCGCAACTCTTCGTCGCTGATGGTCAAGGGGCTGAGGATGCGAATCACGTTGCCGTGAAGTCCCGACGAGAGCAGCAGGACGCCCCGCTCGAGACACGTGCCCAGGATCTCCTTCACGACCTTCGCTGCCGGCCGGTTGGGATCGCCGTCGTGGACGAACTCCATTGCTACCATGGCGCCGAGGCCACGGACGTCACCCACGAGCGAACACTTCGCCTTGATGCGGTTGAAACGGTCCATCGTCTGCCGCCCGATTTCCATCGCCCGGGCGTTCAAGTCCAACTCCTTCATGACCTCGATGGTCGCCAATGCGGCGGCGCAGGCAACCGGATTACCGCCGTACGTGCCGCCGATGGTTCCGGGCCGCGCGCCGTCCATGACGGCGGCCTTCCCGATGACGGCGGCGATGGGCAACCCGCCGCCCATGGATTTGGCCCAGGTGGACAAGTCCGGTGTAACACCGACGTGTTCGTAGGCGGCCCACCTTCCGGTCCGGCAAAAACCGGTCTGGACCTCATCGAAGATGAGCACGATGTCGTGTTCGTCGCAGATCTCGCGCAGTCCGGTCACGTACTCCCGCGGCAACGGCACGAACCCGCCTTCTCCTTGCACGATCTCGACAATGATGGCCGCAACTTGCTTGGCGGCGACCGTGCTCACCAACGCCTCTCGCAACTGGTGCAGCTCGCGCACCACGAACGCGGCGGGATTCAACCCGTCGTTCCGCTTGTAGTAGTCCGGGAACGGCAGACGATACACCTCGGGGGCAAACGGTCCGCAACCGGTTTTGTAGCCCACTTTGGACGTCAAGGTCATCCCCAGCAGCGTGCGGCCGTGGAACGCCTCGGTGAAGCAGATCACTGCCGGGCGTCCG
>JBFHWR010000194.1:0-7523 GCA_041599395.1 Gemmatimonadales bacterium
CGGTCAGATGCCAGTGGAATCGGTTCATCTTGTAAGTCGAGATGAGATCGATGTAACGCTTGACGAACGCGACCGGAAAGAAGTGGCGGGCGACGTCGAGATGCATTCCGCGGTACGGGAATCGCGGACCGTCGGTGATCTCGACCGCGGGAATCTCCAGGCCCGCATCAGTGCGGCTTCCGTCGTCGCGATCGGTCTCCGGAAGCATTTGACGAAGCGTCTGCAAGCCGTAAAACAGACCGGCATGTGCCGTTGCGGAGATCGTGATCCCCCGGTCGGTGACAGTGAGACGATACTTCTCGGAATCGGTGTCGCCCGCTTCACGGCGCAGCACCAGTTGTATTGCATCGCGGACACCCTGCTCCGCCGGTTCCGCCGACAGGCGGACACGGACTCCAACTTCGCGGAACATTTCCGAAGCGAGTTCCGCGAGATCCCGCAGCTCGTGATCGGTAGGATCCGACACGCGGATCTCGCCCGTCGAGGTCAACGAGAACGTTCCACGCTGTGGAGTCAGCCCGGCAGGGTGGGGAATGATTGCGTAAGCGGAGTCCATGACTTCCTCAGGGCCGGGTGCCGTCCGGGAGGAGAGGCCCCACGATCCCGCGATGACGAGCGCGATAATGAACAGTCCAATGATTGGGGCTTTCCGCATATTCTGCTTGGTCCGTGATGTCAGCCTGAGGACTCAATAAGGTCTGTGGGTGCGCGTCTGATTGGCAAGGGAACCCCCCCTGCCGCCGGCCGGACGGGGAATTCATTTTGTAGCGCCACGTCACGAGTGCGGCTACGGTTCTAATGGATTTCGTATCATGACCATGACGCCCACCCCCAATCCCACACCCCCTCCTCGTATCGACGTGCGGTTGAGCAGCGTCATCCTGGCCGTGAGCGGGGACTGTCCTCACGTCGTCTGCGTAGACGACAGGGGGGCTGACGCGCTTCCCTTTGGCCCGCTGGAGGCAACCGCCGATCGCACGCTGGAGCTTGCCGTCAGACGAGTCGTTCGGGAGCAGACGGGCATCGAGCTGGGCTACGTCGAGCAGCTTTATACCTTCGGAGATCTCGGCCGCGCCCCCGCTCCTGTTCCAGCCGGCCGGGTCATCTCCATCGCCTATCTGGCCCTCGTTCGCGAGCAGGACGTTGCCGCCCAACAGAGCGTGACGTGGCGTGACTGCTACGCACTGTTTCCGTGGGAAGACTGGCGGGCCAAGCGCCCGGACCTGCTCGACCAGCAAATCGAGCCGATGCTCCGGGAATGGGCCGGGATGAACGATACGCGGCGAGAACGCACCGACATCGCGTTCGGCCTTCGCGGCACGCCGTGGGACGACTCCCGGGCGCTGGAGCGGTATGAGCTGCTCTATGAGGTCGGCCTCGTGGCGGAGCACTTCCAGGATCGTCAGGAGCCTGCTGAGCGCAACTTGGGGCGTCCCATGACGCTGGACCATCGCCGCATGGTTGCCACCGCCCTGGGACGGCTGCGCGGGAAGCTCGCGTATCGTCCCGTGGTATTTGAGCTGGTTCCCAGCTCGTTCACGCTTGGCAGGCTCCAGGAGGTGGTGGAGGCGCTCGGGGGGAGAACCCTTCACAAGCCCAACTTCCGGAGGCTCGTGGAACAGAGCGGCCTTGTGGAGGGGACGGGCGAATTCGAAACCAGAACCGGGGGACGTCCGGCTGAGTTGTTCCGATTCCGCAGAGAGGTCCTCAGGGAGCGTCCGGCGCCAGGGGTCGTGCCACCGGCCGGACGGTGATCTATGGGCTGGAACAAACCGGGCCGGGGGGGTTATACTCGCAGGAAGATTTAATTATACTCATATAGAGAATAAATGCGAGTCTGCCCATGACCACCGTACCCCTGAGCCCACCCTCGCCAAGCCCTGAGGTGAGGCGTGCCACCCGAGCCGCTCAGCAGAAGCTCGAGGGGATCATCCCCGATATCGAGTGGCCGGTCCATGCCTCGTACATCTCGGCGATCAACGAGCTCAAGGCTCAGCGGAACGCTATCGTGCTGGCCCACAACTACATGACGCCGGAGATTTTCCACGGCGTTGCGGATCTCACCGGGGACTCGCTGGCCCTTGCCCGCATGGCCGTCGAGGCCGAGGCCGACATCATCGTCTTGGCGGGCGTGCACTTCATGGCCGAAACGGCCAAGCTACTGAATCCCGAAAAGACTGTTCTGATTCCCGATCTCGAGGCAGGCTGCTCGCTTGCCGAGTCGATCACCGCGGCGGACATCCGCCTCTTGCGAGAGGCGTATCCCGGCGTGCCCGTCGTCACGTACGTCAACACCTCGGCCGAGGTGAAGGCGGCCTCGGACATCTGCTGCACGTCCGGAAACGCCGTGGAGGTTGTCGAATCGCTCGGGGTGGACCGGGTGATCTTTCTCCCGGATGAGTACCTGGGGAAATGGGTCGCGGAACAAACGAACGTCGAGATCATCTTGTGGCAGGGGCATTGCGTGGTGCACGAGCGGTTCACGGGGTCCGAGCTACGGGAGTATCGGAAAGCGCACGGCGACATTACGATCCTGGCACACCCCGAGTGCCCACCCGACGTGCTCCAGGAAGCGGACTACGTCGGATCGACGGCGGGGATGGCCAGATACGTGTCTGAGCGGCATCCGTCCAAAGTGGTGATGGTGACCGAATGTTCGATGAGTGACAACGTTGCTGTGGCCAATCCCGGTACCGAGTTCATCCGGCCGTGCAACCTCTGCCCGTACATGAAGCGAATCACGCTGCCCAAGATTCTGGCGTCGCTCGAGCGGCTGCAATTCGAGGTCACAGTGGATCCCGGCGTTGCCGAAGCTGCACGGCGCGCCGTCCAGCGGATGTTGCACGTGAAGCCGGTCAAGCGCTCGTGAGCAGAACGGCGCGAAGTCCGTAGTCACGCAGGATGACGACGCTTCCGTCCCTGCACCCCATTCAATACGAATCGATATTACGTCGCGGCCTCGAGGAAGATCTCGGGCTGGCAGGCGACCTCACGTCGGACGCGATCATCCCGGACGACGTGACGGTCAGCGGGAAGCTGGTAGCGAGAACCGCGGGCCGGATTGCCGGCGTGCAGGTTGCTGCTCACACGTTTTCGTTGCTCGAGCACAAAGTCTCAGTTGAGTTGTTAGTCGAGGAGGGAACCGACACGAGCAACGATGCCGTCCTTGCGAGGGTCGACGGGAACGCGCGCTCCATACTGACGGCAGAACGCGTTGCGCTGAATGTGCTGGGCCGGATGAGCGGCATCGCGACCGCCACGCAATCCATCGTGGCGGCGGTCAAGCCGTTCAAGGCCACCGTGGTGTGTACCCGGAAGACGCTCCCCGGCCTCAGGGTGCTGGAGAAATACGCGGTGCGCGCGGGTGGGGGCGTCAATCATCGATTTGGGTTGGACGACGCGGTCCTCATCAAGGACAACCACCTGCTCATTGCCGGCAGCGTCCAGGAGGCCGTGTCGCGTGTCCGCGGTTCCGTGGGCCATATGGTGAAGGTGGAGGTGGAGGTCGATACGATGGCCCAGCTGGAAGACGCCCTCGCGGCCGGCGTGGATGCCGTCTTATTGGACAACATGGATGTGGCCACGCTGCGAGACGCTGTTTCGCTCGTAAACAGCCGCGTCATCGTGGAGGCCTCGGGCGGCATCACGCCCGATACGGCGCCGGGCATTGCCCAAACGGGGGTCGATCTCCTGTCGGTAGGGTGGATTACCCACAGCGCGCCGGCGCTGGATGTAGCGCTGGATATCGACGCGAAATCCGTCGGCCGGTAGTATTAAGCAGAACCAAACGGCCGGGAACGAGGCTGGGTGCGGTGCACAGTGCAGAGTACGCAGTACGCAGTGCGCGGCATCATGCCCTAACTCCTCGCTCCTAACTCCTAACTCCTTTTTTTGAATGAAAAAACTCAGCCTCGTTGTCGTCAGTGCCGCGGTCATCGTCCTCGGGATACCCGTTGTGCAATACCGAACGTTCAGTCCCTGCACGATGTTGAAGCAAGAACTCGTTGAGCGGGCGCGGGCGCAGGCGGAGGCGCTGAGGGAGGAGGGGCGGGCACGGGCGGAGGAGTTCGGCGAGGATGTGGGCCGCCTTGCGGATGAGATTGGAAAGGTCGTCGAGGACGCAGCGGCCACGGTCACGGCCGGCATGGCCGAAGCACGAGTTGACGAGATGTCGACGGGCCAATGTGTGCGGGAACTTTGGAACCTCAAGCTCGGCCGGGAATCGTAGTCGTGACTGAGGGTATGACACGGCGTGTTTTTCTCAGCCAATCGTCGGCCGTTGCAATGCTGACGACGGGTGGTGTTGCGGCGTGCCTCGATCAGGCGACGCCTGGATCTCCTGGTTCGCGTGTCACCCTGCCGGAGCCGGGACCCATGCTGCCGCCTGTTCCCGCGATCCTCCTGACGGTCAACGGCCGACCATCGGATCCCGATGAGATATCGGTGGTGTGGACGTTTGTCGTGAACGGCAACCCACCGCTGGTCGGCATCAGCGCCGCTCGAGAACATGTCGCACGCGACCTCGTTGCCCTGCACGGCGAGTTCGTGCTCAACGTCCCCACGGCGAACATCGTCCAGGCGTTCGATACCGTCGATATGAACTCGAGCAGAGTAGCCGACAAGTTTTCGCTATCGGGCCTCACGCGCGGCCGTGCCGCGAGTGTCGATGCACCGACCGTGGAAGAGTGTCCCATACACGTCGAGTGTTCGGTCTTTGCTACGCATGAGGTTCCGCCCGTCCGCACACTCGTTCTCGCCAACGTGGTCGCCACCACGGCCGACGAACGGGTCGTCGACAAAGCCGGCCGGCTCCGGGCACGAGCAGCGCGGTTCTTTGGCATGACGGCCGGAAGTGGGGAGTTTTACACGTTGGACCGACGGGTAGGGCACATTGGGATGACGGTCGGGAGGGAGGATATTAGATATTAGGAGTGAGGAGTGAGGAGCTAGGGCACCCCAGCCCCCCTAACTCCCAGCTCCTAGCTCCTCTCTACATCCCCGCCACCTGCTTCACGTATTCCGCCACTTGGCGGTGCGTCGCAAACCACACGTCCCCCTTCGCCAACATATGGTCGATCAAGCGTTCGAGGATGACGATCCGGGACCGATGCCCGATGTAGTGAGGGTGCATCGTCAGCAAGAACATCGTCCCTTCTTGGTATGCTCGGTCGAACTCGTCGATGTATACCTGTAGCACCTCGGCCGGCGAGCTGTAACGCTCGCCTCTGGGATTGAGTAACGGCGCGTCGTCGAGGATCCACTCGACCGGCAGCTCCACGATTCCTGTCGGCTGGCCGTTTGCCAAAAGCTCATAGGGCCGGTCGTCAGCCATGAGCGAGCTTTCGTACAGGACTCCGATCTCCTGCAGGATCGCCATCGTGTTCTCACTGAAGTTCCAGGATGGAGCGCGGTAGCCTACCGGTCGTTCACCGGTCGCCGCCGTCAAGTACTCCACCGCCTGTTGCAGCAATCGTTTCTCTTCGTCGCGTGGCAGCGATGAATTCTGTTCGTGTATCCAGCCGTGAATCGCGAATTCGTGCCGGCCGGACCGCTTGATGACGTCGGCCATCCCGGGGTTCACCATGAGGCTCACGGCCGGAATGAAAAACGACGCCGGAATTTCGTGGCGGTCGATGAGATCGACGACCCGTGGCAGTGCCACGCGCGCGCCGTACTCGCCCTGGGAGAGGCCTCCGACGGTCGGCTCCCCATAACGCAGCGAAATCGTCTCGTTGTCGACGTCAAACGAGAGGAGCACAGCCACCCGGGCGCCGTCCGGCCACTGATCCGGCTGGAGATTCCGCCCTGCCCGAACGCGGTTGACCTCCTCCAGAATCCGATCGTTTGACCATTGCCACGCGGGTTCGGGAGAGGAGTCGGGGGAGCACGCTGTCGTGATGAACATGCTGGCGGTGAGTGGAATACCAATTTGTCTGAGCATCCGGGTGACCTTGAGAAGGAGTTAGGCGTTAGGACCGAGGAGCCAGGGGTTTCATAAACCCTAACCCCTAGCTCCTACCTCCTGGCTCCTAGTTAATCAAAACAACAACATCATCCGCAACAGCCTCGATCCGTTCTCTCGAATAGAAGATCGGAACAAACTTGTCGTTGGCCCATAGGGGAAAGAGATCACGATAGTGGGGATCCGTGGGATCGCCCGCTTGGCCGGGTGTGTTCATCCCGACCGCGGCGTCCCAATTTCCCAGGTCAACGATGATGCGGAACGAAGCGCCGGAGCGTTGGTTGTCGCCGCCCCCGGTGTTGTTGAGCGTGAAGCTATTTCCACCGCGCGGCGCGGGGCCCACATCGAGCAGCCTGCGAGTCGCTGCGTCAACGGCATCGGTGAACGGGTGGGGAATCAGGGCGTGTTTGTAGCGCTCCTGGCCGTACTGCCAACTCGTCATGTCCGGGCCGAGTTTTTCTTCCAAGTCGCGCACCGCTCCCGAGAGGCTGTGCAGGAGAAGCGAATCGCGCCCGCGGATCGGATCGGTTCCGAATTCGCCCGGTGGGGCGATCAGCCACTCGATGATGCGGCGCATCGACAGGCTGCGGACGTACTCCCTCGCAGTTGAGGGTATGAAGTGATCGTCCATGTGCCGCTGCAGGCGGCGCTCCCACGCAACGTAGATTCCCGCTGCAACCGATCGCTTGCTTAACACAAAGTCCCAAGATAATAGTCGTTGACGCGCCTCTTCCGTTTCGCGGCCGCTCACCTCCAGGTCCCCGAGCAGCGGGACCAACGTTCGCGCGGGAATCGACAATTCATCGGTTTGGAGCTGCATCATGTCCATCAGCGAGTGTCTTCTGCCCGAACCGAGCACCTCGTTCGCCCGTGCCCAGCGAAACGGATCGGACCACGTCCAGCCCACGGCGTTGCGGTAGGCGTAACCCGGTGGCACGAGGTCGTTGTTCGCCGTCGCGAAGTAGTGCTCGGCCGGATTGTAGACATGGGGCTTGTTCTTGATGGGCAGGTATCCGTCCCATTCGTAGCGGCCGTCGCCCGGCACCGGCACGAGTCCCGTCCAGTTGGGACGTATGGGCGCGATGCCCACGGCTTGCCACCCAATGTTTCCGTCGACATCTGCCCACACCATGTTCTCACCGGGTATGTGGCTGTAGCTGCACGCGTCGCGGAACTCTTCCCAGGTTCGCGCTTGGTCCATGCGGAGGCTCGCGAGATAGGGGGCCCCTCCAATCTCCATCCACGCAGCCCGCACCGCGTAGGCTTTGTGGTGTTCCCGGTCTTCGTACACAACCGGCCCATGCCGAGTGTACTTCAGTTCGACGGTCACCGACGACTCCCCCTTGACCGGAATCGCCTCACGAATGACGGTCATCTCCTCCCAGCGGCCGGCGTAGCGATACTCGAGCGGATGCTGTGGACTGGTGTCGTACACGTACAAGTCCTCGCCGTCTGTCTGAAACACCGTCAATCCCCACGCGCCGTGTTCGTTGTGGCCGATCGAGACGCCGGGGATTTCCGGTTCTCCGCCGCCGATCACGTTCCATCCGGGTCCAACCAG
>JBFHWR010000195.1:0-7510 GCA_041599395.1 Gemmatimonadales bacterium
GGGCGCAATCGTTTCTGGCCGATCGGGGAGGAGTTGGCGGCCTACCGCCGGCTTGGTACCGCGCTCAACGTGGTGCCCATGGTGGGTCACGGAACCGTGCGCAGCCAAATCATGGGCGACGACTACGAACGTCACGCGACGGAAAACGAAATCGCCCACATGAAACAGCTCGTCCGCGACGGAATGGAAGCCGGCGCATGGGGGCTTGGTGCGGGGCCGGAGTACCGGCCGGGACGGTTCAGCACCACCGAAGAAATCGTCGAGTTGGCGAGGGTGGTCGCCGACTTCGACGGCTTTTATTACGCGCACCAACGCAGCCAGTCCCCGCTCCCCAGGTGGCAGACGCCGAGTATTCTCAGGGACGGCTGGCGACTCACAGCGACCGACGGAACGAAAGAAACGATTCGTATCGGACGTGAGGCGGGAATCCGAGTCGTTGGGAGCCACATCAAGGCAAAGGGCCCGACCACGTGGGGACACTCCTCGGTGGACGTCATGCTGATCGAACGAGCGCGAGCCGAAGGAGTACAGGTGTATCTCGACCAATATCCTTACGAAACCTTTGGTGGAGGGCCGACCGGCGTCATCCCGCAGTGGGGATATGCACCACCAGGGACCGACCGGAGCGGCGGGGTGGACGACCCGCTGTGGAATCAAAGCGGACTCTTCGCCGACTATAAGGACAACCTCAGCGCCAACCTCAGCGACCCGGAGACGCGGGATCTCCTGGTCACGGATATCGAGCATATCCTCGACCTGCAGGGTGGCGCGGACCGGCACATCATCGTCGTGTCGCCGGGAGATCCAGCGCTGATCGGCAAGACGCTCGCGGGCGTGGCGCACGAGCGCGGTCAGAGCCCCGTCGATGTCCTGATCGCATTCGCGTTGCACAGCGAACCGTCGCTCCGTTCGGGTGTCCTCTTCCGACCCGTTGCCGGACACCGGTTTGACGTCGAGAACTACATGCAGCAGGAGTACACTGCGACGTCCACCGACGGCGGGGTCTCCATGAGTCCTCGTCCGGGCCAGCATCCCCGCTACTTCGGATCGTATCCACGGAAGATTGCGCATTACGCAAGAGCGCGTGGCATCATCTCGCTGCCATTCGCCATTAGATCGTCGACCGGCCTGCCCGCGCAAATCGTGGGGATAACAAATCGCGGCTCTATCCGTCCGGGGTACAAAGCAGACGTCGTCGTGTTCGACTACGAGCGCATCGAAGACCGCACGACGATTCTCGAACCCGCCGTGTATCCCGATGGAATCGAATACGTCATGGTCAACGGACAGTTCACGGTGGACGGCGGCGAGTTGACGGGAGCGTTGCCGGGGTTGGTGCTTCTCAAGAAGAGGTCGTAGGTGTTAGGTGTTAGGTGTTAGGTGTTAGGTGAGTGGTGAGTTGTAGGGGTTAGGGGTTAGGGGTTAGGAGTCAGGAGTTAGGAGTTAGGGGACAAGGGAGATTCAACCTGCAACTTCCAAGCTGGACATCGTGCCTTCTGGCGTTGCGTCTTGCGTCCTGCGTCCGCGTGTCACTCCTCGGCATTGAACAAATCCCGCTGCGGCGGTTCGAGCGGTAACAGCATCGTCTCGAGCACGGTGTCCACCCACCCCGCGCGATCCCCGGGGTCCAGTCCGTGGGACACGACGCCGAAGGCGGCCACTAAATCGTCAATCACGCAGTCGATTTCCGCCTGAAACGTCGCGCTGATGGCCCGCTTTCCGTCGAAGGAAGGCGCGTCGAGCACCGGCACCTTGAAGAGGCCGTCGTACGTGCTAATCCATGCTCGGACCACGCCGTCGTATTCATCTCGCCGACCGACTCCGTGCACCAAATACGCGTAGTTGTCCAGGACCGACCGGTCGCAGATGACGGCCTCGAACTCCGCCGCGGCCGCGATTTCACGCGCTATCTGGGTGTGCAGGATCCAGGCTTGTGCCTCGAGCGTCGTGTCTTCATTGATGGGGAGCGGACAGCTTCTCGCCACCTCCTTCACGATGTCCACGCCCAGGTCCAGCCGCTTGAGCCTCGACGCGAGGTCGAAGCACAACGTCGTCTTGCCAACACCGTGCGAACCGATGAATGCGATCTTCATACCTGCACTAGCTCGTGACATGGAAACGCGGGACTCAAGACCGAAGAACGCCACTCGCCACTCTCAATCTACCGGCCCTGGAAGCAACCGACAGGACCACATCCCGCCTACCACCTGCCGTCTGTGACCTACCTCACCATACTGACTAGCGTCAAGGCGCCCCATGTGTTATTGTCCCCACTGCAGTATGAACCGCGAGCTGGCATCTCCTTACTTCGGTAGCAGGTTCCCGCTCAGGATTGGGTCCCGACGCTAACCGACACGTCGCTTCACTCCTCAGGTTCACAACTGATTGCATCGCGTTCCGGTGACACGGTGTCGCCGTGGTACGTATGCGTACGCTCAACGAAACACGAGGAGTGTTCGAAGCAACATGTCATCATTTGATTCTCTGGGCTTAGCGCCCGAACTGTTACGCGCGGTCGCGGATCAGGGCTACACGGAACCGACCCCGGTTCAGCAACAGGCCATCCCCGTTGGCTTGGCAGGCCGTGATCTCGTCGCGTCGGCTCAGACCGGCACCGGGAAAACCGCCGCGTTTCTCTTACCGATCATTCAACGCCTGAACGGCCGGGCGCGCGGATTACGCGCGCTGGTTCTGGTACCCACTCGGGAACTCGCCGAACAAGTGGCCACCAGCGCCCGAGTTTACGGCCGGCACACCAAACTCGGCGTCGCGGCAGTGTACGGCGGCGTCGGCATGGCACCGCAAACCAATGCGCTCCGCAGGGGCGCCGACATTGTGGTTGCGACGCCCGGGCGCTTGCTGGACCACATGAGCCGGGGACACGTGGACGCGTCGAAGCTCGAGGTGCTGGTGCTCGACGAAGCGGACCGCATGCTGGACATGGGGTTCGCCCGCGACGTCAACCGCATTCTCGACCAGCTGCCCTCAAAGCGGCAAACACTGTTTTTTTCCGCCACGATCTCCGGCGATGTTGACCGGCTCGCACGCAAGGCGCTGACCAAGCACACCGCCGTGGAGATAGGACGGCGAGCAGAGGCGGCGTCCGGGATTCAACACAAACTGGTTGCGGTCGATAAAACCGAGAAGCGCGGAGCACTCGCCCGGATGCTGGAACAGATGCCGGTCGGCCGTACGCTCGTCTTCACGCGAACGAAACACGGAGCCGAAAAACTCACTCGGCACTTGCGTCGCGAGGGAGCTGACGCGGCTTCGTTCCACGGTGGCAAGACGCAGAGCTCTCGGAACAAGGCGCTCGATCGATTCAGGAGGGGACAAACCCGGATCCTCGTCGCGACCGACGTCGCCGCCCGTGGCATCGACGTCGACGATATTGTGATGGTGGTGAACTTCGATGTACCCGCCGACCCGGAAATCTATATTCATCGTGTTGGCCGCACGGCCCGCGCGGGCGCCGAAGGCATCGCGTTGACCCTCATGTCTCCAGACGAATGGTTGCTGATGGCGGATGTCGAGAAGTTGATTGGCAGAACGTTCCCTCGCGACACCATTCCAGGATTCGAACCTGCCGTGGCGCCAAGACAGCCGAGACCACGAACCGAGCCAAGACGGCGAGGACCTTCGCTGAGGTCCCGGCGAGGCGCTTCCAGAAGGCGTTGACGTAGTCCGTGCTAACCGCGACCCGCGTGCAAGGCGCAGGTCGGCTCAGCTTGAACCAAATGCCGTGCAGCGGTATATCACTACCAATGCATGACGCGACGCACTCCCGGCGGGAATTTGTCGCCGCCACCGGCGCGCTCACCGCAGCTTGGATCGGCACAGACCCACGGGCATTCGCCGCCGCGCTCCGAGCCGCCCGTGACGCTGGCCGCGGCGATCCGTTCATGTGGGATGCGCTGACGCCGGAACAGGCCGAAGACCTCGACGCGATCGCTACCCACATCATTCCCACGGACGATCTCCCTGGCGCTCGCGAAGCCCGAGCCGTGGTCTTTATCGACCGGGCGCTTGCGACGTTTCAGTCCAGCCAGAAACAATCGATCATCGACGGGCTGGCGGACCTCAACCGCCGTGGCGGCGCCAGGTTTTCTACGCTCCCCGCAGATCGACAGCTTCAAGTCTTGAGGGAGATTGAGGACACCCCCTTCTTTGGCAGCGTGCGGAGCGGCGTCGTAACCGGGACGTTCGCACACCCCAACTGGGGCGGGAACGTCGATGGAGCAGGCTGGAACATTCTCGGCTACGATCCGCGAGCGATTTGGCGGCCGCCGTTCGGCGCCTATGACGCAGAAAACCGGCCTGAGCGATGAGACGCCGTCGCGTGCCGCAGAACGCCGAGGTTGATTTTCTCATCGTGGGATCCGGTGCTGCCGGCGGCGTGATGGCGAAGGAACTCGCCACCGCTGGCTTCTCGGTGCTCGTCCTGGAGCAGGGGCCTCGCCTGGAGGCACATCAGTTCGAGCACGACGAGTTCAAATACTTCTGGCAGAGCGCGCTCAATAATCATCCCAGCCGCCAACCCACGATGTTTCGAGCCGGGCCTGACGCACCGGTGCAGCAACAGCAGGCAATTGTGTACCACCGGTTGGTCGGAGGCGGAAGCGTCATGTTCACGTCGAACTATTGGCGCTTCAAACCCATCGACTTCAACGAGCGGAGCGTCGTGGGGCCGATCGCGGGAACCGGTTTGGCGGATTGGCCCATCACATACGACGAGCTGGAGCCGTACTACACCAAGGCCGAATGGGATCTGGGCGTCTCGGGAGTGGCCGGGCCGTTCGATCCGCCGCGCTCGCGCGGGTATCCCACTCCGCCGCTTCCCGTCAAGAGTTCGGGGGTGCTCTTTGAACGGGGGGCACGCGCCCTGGGACTACACCCGCAGCCGGCGCCAATGTGCATCATCTCGGCGCCGTACAAGGGTCGGCCGGCGTGCCAGCACTGCGGGTATTGTGCAGGCTTCGGATGCGAACACCGCGCCAAATCCTCTACCCTATTCACCGTGATTCCGGACGCTGAAGCGACTGGTCGTTGCACCGTGCGACCGGGAAGCTATGTCCGGCGCATCGAGATCAACCGCCAGGGCCGCGCAACCGGTGTCACGTACTTCGACGAAGACCGGGGCGAGCACTTCCACGCTGCACGGGCCGTGATCGTCTGCGCCAACGGGGCGGAGACCCCTCGGCTGCTCTTGTTGTCCGCAAACAGTCAGTTCCCCGATGGGCTGGCCAATTCCAGCGGCCTGGTAGGGAAATACTTGATGTTCAACGGGAATGCGTCGACCGCGGGAGTATTCGAGCGGCCGCTCAACGATTGGAAGAGCGTGATGGTCACCCGGATGATCTGGGACTACTACGACTCCGACCCACAACGTGGATTCTATGGGGGTGGTGGACTCGACTCCCGGTATTGGGGCTATCCGTTGTTCTTTGCCATGTCCGGATTGCCGCGGGACGCGCCCACGTGGGGGCCGGAATTCAAGCGGTTGCTCCGCAACAACTACTCGCGCACGATGAATACTGACGTGCACACGACGTCCCTACCGGTGGAATCAAACCGCATCGAATTGGACCCAGATGTCCGAGACGCGTGGGGTCTCCCGGCCATGCGCGTGACATACAAGGATCATCCCGACGACATCGCGATGATGAAGTTTCTGGCCGGCCGCGCGATCGAGATCATGGAAGCCGCTGGCGCCGTTCGCACCTGGGGGCCGCAGTCATTCGAGCAGCAAGTTGGCTACCACTTGCTTGGTACATGCCGGATGGGAGACGACCCCGCGACTTCGGTCATCGACAAGTACCATCGGACCCACGACGTACCAAACCTCTTCCTGTGCGATGGGAGCAGCCTCGTCACGGGCGGGCGGGGGCAGCCTACCGAAACGATTCAGGCGCTGGCCTATCGTGCCGCGGAGTACATAGGTCAATTCGCGCGGAGAGGCGAGATCTAGCGCGGTGCGCCGCACGCCGCCGGTTCACCCCTGTTTGCCCGGCCAACTGGGTATACTACAGTACCTAGCCGGATGAACCTATGAGCTCCATGTCGTACAAAGGTTACACCATCACCGCCCGCACGTTTCAGATTCGGGGATCGGGACGCTGGACGCTCGATCTGCTGATTCGGCGTCAAACGGCGCACCGCGCCAGCACGCGCGCATACAGCAGCCCAAAGACGTTCCCCACGGAAGACGCCGCAGTGCGGGGGTGCTGCGACTATGGGCGCCGGATCATAGATGGCAAGGTGCCGGAGTACTCGGTAGACGATCTGCTGTGAGCCGAGATGTTCTGGCTGGATTGGTGCCACGGGTGGGACCGTCGTTCCCTAACCCGTTCTCATTGACTCGATTGAGGAGGTTGTGATGGCGTTGAAGGCACCGTGGATAACCGGAGTGGTCGTTGCGGCCGTTGCGGTTGTCGGCGCAGGAGCCGCCGTGATGTCGAAGCCGGCCGGCGCTTCGCCGACAATCACCGTGTATAAGACCCCTACCTGAGGCTGCTGCACCAAGTGGGTGGGTCACCTACAAGACAACGGCTTTGAAGTGGTGGCGCGGGACGTGTCGCAGGAGCGACTCGATCAAATCAAGGCCGAGCACGGTATTCCAGGGTCCCTGGCGGGATGCCATACCGGTGAAATCGAGGGGTACCTGATCGAGGGCCATGTCGGAGCCGAGGAGATCGAGCGTTTGCTGGAAGAAAAACCTGCGGTCGCCGGCCTTGCGGTACCGGGAATGCCCATCGGTTCGCCGGGAATGGAAGGTCCGAACCCCGAGCGCTATAACGTGCTCACATTCGATAAACAAGGCGGAACGCAGGTGTACGCCGAGAAGTAACCCCCGCATTCGTCGCTGGCAGTTCGGCGTCAGAAGCTCAGGGAGACGCCGAACTGCAGCCGCCCTTCGTGCCCGGGAGCCACACCAATCCGAAACCTGTCGAGCGACGCGTCTTCCCACGTATCACGTGGCACGAGTCCCGCAACGAGTCCGGTGGCGAATCCGATCCCAGCACCTAATGCGGCTCCGAAAACAACCGCGAGCCCTTCCAACTCATAGTCGCAGGGGGCGCATGAACCGTAACCGATTACACCCCCAACCAGCCCACCCCCAGCGAACCCCAGCACTGGGAACCCAACAGCCCTGCCCGCGCTGACCCTCCGGCCGGTTCTGACCTCGAGCCGGGTCACCGCCCGGACAGGTATGCCCGTGATGAGACGGCCCTGTAGCAGCTCAATTGAGTCGGCCGTCGTCGTCATGACCGTCCCCTTTTCCCGGCATTCGCGCTCGTCGCCGCAGAAATAGGTGACGCGAACGCGCGCGCCGGGCTCGAGCCGCTCCGCCATCTGCGCTTCGAGTGCGCCGCTGGAAAGCAGCAGCAACAGCACGGCTCCACCGCCTAAGAAACGCATGACCATCTCCCGTAAATGACGTCGGAAGGCTAACGGCAGCGCATCAAGCGGCGATCAAGAGCAGGGGGGCAAACGGAACCGGCACCGAGAC
>JBFHWR010000196.1:0-7459 GCA_041599395.1 Gemmatimonadales bacterium
GCAACAGGGCGTCCACATGCGGTAACGCCGCGCGGAGACCGAGCGTGGTGGGTTCAAAGCCCGGCCGGCTCGCGAGGGGATCGAGCCAGACCAGCCGGTGACACGAGCGGCGAAGGGTCGCCATCTCGCGTGCCAGTGTGCGCGGGTCGCCACGTTCCCATCCGTCTGAGACCAACAGCACAATTGCGCCGCTCCGGACCGTGCGCCGCACCCACCGCTGATTGAGTTCGGCCAAACTCTCGCCGATCCGCGTGCCCCCGCTCCAATCCACGACTTTCCCGGCAACGCTTCGAAGCGCTGCGTCGGGATGGTTGGCGCGCAGCTCGCGCGTGATGCGCGTCAGTCGCGTGCCAAACACAAACACCTCGACAGGCGCTCCCGACCGCGTCAGCGCGTGCGCAAACCGCAGCATGAACCGCGTATACCGTTCCATGGAGCCGCTGACGTCACAGACCAACACGATAGGACGGGGCCTGGTCGACCGTCGGAACCAGCGCCAATCCACCGCCTCGCCGCCGGTGCCGAGCATGCGGCGAAGCATCGCACGCGGCGCAACGCGGCTGCCCCGGCGGTCGATGCGCGGCCGGCGGGACGGCCGTCGAGGGAGGCGGATCCGGAGCGCATCCAACATTGCCCCGGCGTCACGCATCTCCCGCGGGGTGAGTTCCGCGAAATCAGCAGTACGAAGTTGCTCGCGTGAGCTGGCGCCGACCGGCGTGCTCATGGACTCCACCGTGGCCGTATGCACAGCCCGCTCTTCCATGTCCTCGAGACTCACGTCCGGTTGCGGCCTTTCCGTCTGACGGGCGCGCGGTAGCCGCCGCGAAACGCCACCGACTGCGGTCGAGCGGCGCCAGAACATTTCGAACGCAGCGTCGTACACGCGGCGATGCTCCGGCGACCGGGTGAATATCGTCCGGCCGGCGGCTTTGACGTCGTGCTTTTCGGAAAAACCCAACTGCGCAACGGCACGAGCGAATAATCGCGTCTGCTGCGCGTCAACCGGCAGACCGGAACGCATCAGCATCCGTCCGAACAGCACGATGTTCGACGTGAGAGCCTGCGCGTCCACACGAGGCGCCATCACCACCCGTCCGAATACCGTGTCACAGCAGAAGTAACGCGAGTCGAGTGCGACCCCTCCTGGGCCTGGAGAGCGCCTGGGGGCGGGTGGTCTGGGTGCGCGGACCCTACGGGTTCCTCCGAATGTCGGCTCGTCACGAGCCGCCGTGTCCACCCGACCCGGGAGCTCGGGAGGCCCAGGCAGGCGTCGCACCATCTGCACCAATCTGTTGAGACACGACCCTATGCTTGCCGGCGCGCCCGAATCTCGCTCACCAACGTGCGAGCTCCACCGGTCCGCATCATACTCACGTCCTCTTGGTATTTGAGCAGCACGCCAAGCGTCTGTTCCACGCGCTCAACCTCGAGCTCCTTGGTGCCCAAGGCCATCAGCGCCGCAGCCCACTCAATCGTTTCGGCAACGCCGGGGACCTTCGTCAGTTCCACCTCCCGAAGACGTTGCACAAAGGCAACAACCTGCTCGGCCAGTGCACCCGGAACCGACGGCATCCTGCGATGGAGGATCTCCAGCTCTCGCTCTGCCGAGGGATAATCGATCCAGTGGTACAGACAACGCCGCTTCAATGCGTCATGGACTTCGCGCGTGCGATTGCTGGTGATAATGACTCGCGGCGGTCGATCGGCCTGAATGGTGCCGATCTCGGGCACCGTAACAGCGAAGTCACTCAACACCTCGAGCAAGTACGCCTCGAACTCCTCGTCAGCGCGATCGACTTCATCGATCAACAACACCGGCGGCTCATCCCGTGAGTTCTCGAGGGCCTGAAGGAGGGGGCGCCGGATCAGGAATTCCTCGCTGAAGATGTCCTTTGTCGCGGCGGATTTGGCTTCGCCACGGGCCTCCAACAGCCGAATCTCGAGCATCTGCTTGGGATAATCCCATTCGTAGACTGCCGTACTCACATCGAGACCCTCGTAACACTGGAGCCGAATGAGTTGGGTGGAGAGTACCGTAGCCAGGGTGCGCGCGACTTCGGTCTTCCCGACGCCCGCTTCGCCCTCGAGGAGCAGCGGACGCTCGAGCGACAGGGAGAGAAACACGGCAGTCGCGAGGTCGCGATCCGCAACGTAGTGCTGCGCGGCGAACGCAGCCTGCAAATCGTCGATCGACTCGGGCGGAGACCGGGAATCAGGTGGCACGACTCACTCGTCCTGCAAATTCCTTCCAGAAATCCGCGGTCAGTTTACCGGCCGCTCCTTTCAGGAGACGCGCTCCAACGCTCGCCACCTTCCCGTGCACGTCGGATTGGGCTTGCCATTGCAGTCGGGTATTGTCAGGTCCCGCCGACTCGAGATTCACGCTCGTCACGACATTCACGGCCGAGCCCGGCGCCTTACCCTTGACCGACATGCTCGCGGACGTCGGCGGATCGAGATCGAACAATTCGACATGCAGCGTGAAGCGGACCCGGATCTTCCCGACACCAAACCCCGCGATTACCTCGAAATGGGTTTTATCGACGGCCGTGACTGCCTCGATGCCGGGCGCGCACGATGCCACAAACTCGTGGTCCAGTAACAGCTCCCACACCGCCTCACGCGCACGAGGGATTTCCTGAGTACCGGAGAATTCGAGTCGCAACTAACAGCGCTACGCCGAACGAGCGACGGCCGTGGTCAACGCACGACGAGCCGCTACAACCGCGAGGTGCGTCCGATAGGCGGCGGAGGCATGGATGTCGTCGTTTGCCTCGACCCCGCTGATACACGCAGACGCCACCTTCGAGCACGCGGCTTCGCCCCCGTCGCTACCAACCAGGTCCTTCGCCCCAGCGGTCAGGAACGGGTTCTCCGACAGTCCTGTGAATGCGAGATCGGCACGGGTGACCTTTCCGCCTTTCAAGGCGACGACGGCGGCTGCACCAACGAGTGCGTACCCTGACGCCGCCTGATCGAACGACACGTACGCACTACCGGATCCCTTCGCGAGCGCCGGGACGTCGATGGCCGTGAGAAGTTCGTTGGACTTCATCGCCGTGTCGAACGGACCAGTGAAGAACTCCCGGGCAGGAACCGCCCGCTCACCGCCTTTGGATTGGAGGGTAAAGCTCGCGTCCAACGCAAGCATGACCGCCGGCATGTCCGAGGCCGGATCAGCGTGCGCCAACCCACCCCCGATCGTGCCGCGGTTTCGTACCTGGACGTCTCCAATGTGACTGGTCGCCTCGGCAATCAACGGGTGCGATTTCCTGAGCGCAGCAGAGTCGAGCAGCTCTCGATACGTCGTCGTGGCCCCGATCCGCGCGGCGCCGCCTTTGTGATGCACGCCCCGGAGAGCGTCGAGGTGGGCGATATCGAGCAGTCGCGACGGGTCCGCGAGACGGAACTTGAGGATCGGAAGCAGTGAGTGCCCACCGGCAATCAGTTGCGTCCCGTCATCTGCCGCGAGGGCGGCGAGCACCTCGTCGACGGACGTCGCACGGGCGTAATCAAAGGCTGCCGGGATCATGACGCACCCCCTTTCGCTTCCTGAATCGCCTGCCATACTCGCGCCGGTGTGAGCGGCTTGTCGATGTGGGTGACTCCAAGCGGCGCGAGGGCATCGCACACGGCGTTCACCACGGTCGGCACCGAGGCGATGGTTCCCGTTTCACCTACGCCCTTGACGCCAAGCGGATTGACATCGGTGGGCGTCGTGGTGTGCGCAACTTCGAGCTCCGGCATCTGTGACGCTTTCGGTACGGCGTAATCCATCATGGTGCCGGTGAGGAGCTGGCCGTCTTCATCGTACACGGCCACTTCTTGCATCGCTTCGCCCACGCCTTGGATGACACCGCCATGCACCTGCCCCTCGACAATCATCGGGTTGATCTGGGGACCGCAGTCATCGACCGCGATGTACCGCAGGATGTCGACGACACCTGTCTCCGTGTCGACTTCGACAGTGCAGATGTGGGTTCCGAACGGATACACGAAGTTCGAAGGATCGAAGAACGCCGTTGCCTCGAGTCCCGGTTCAACCCCTTCCGGGAGGTTCCACGCGACGTTAGCCATCACCGCAACGTCGCCAAACGTCTTTGCCTGATCCGGCGAGCCGCGGACAACGAACTTTTCGTCTTTCCACTCGAGGTCGTCCTCGTTTGCCTCCAGCAGATGGGCGGCGACTTTCTTGGCTTTTTCCTTCACCCGTTGCGCAGCCACCTTCACCGCCGACCCGCACACCGCCGTCGTCCGGCTGCCGTAGGTGCCCCACCCCTGTGGGGTCGACTCGGTATCGCCGGCCACCACCTCGACATTCTCAACCGGCAGGCCGAACTCGTCCGCCACGATTTGCGCAAACGTGGTCTCTTCACCCTGCCCGTGTGGTTTCCCCCCGATGTACACCCGCACCACCCCGGTGGGATAGACGCGGACGATCGCGCTATCGTACAGACCGCCGCCGAAACCCACCGCGCCAGCCACCTGCGACGGCCCCAGACCACAGATCTCGGTATATGTCGTGACGCCGACACCCAGGTACCGGCCCTTCTTGCGTGCCGCCGCTTGCTCCTTCCGGAACGCTTTGTAGTCGAGCATCCCGAGAGCTTTATCCAGGGCGGCTTGGTAATTGCCGGAGTCATACGTTATTCCTGTCGCGACCGTATAAGGAAACGCATCAGCCGGTATCAGGTTTTTTCGCCGCACCTCAACGGGATCCATCCCGATCTCGGCGGCATAACGGTCCATCAGACGTTCGAGGAGGTAGGTTGCCTCCGGCCGACCCGCCCCGCGATACGCATCGACGGGCGTCGTGTTCGTGTAAACGCCGTACACCGTACCGTCGATGTTCGGGATCGTGTACGCTCCCGAGTACATCAGCCCGTGCAGTATGGTCGGCACCCCCGGACCTGCGGTCGAGGCGTATGCGCCCAGCGCAGCGTAGACCTTGGTCCGGAGCCCGGTGACGGTTCCGTCTTTTTTGCCGCACAGCTCCACGAACTCGACATGATCTCGACCGTGGATCGTTGCCTTGTAGTTCTCCGAGCGGTCTTCGGTCCACTTGACCGGCTTGCCCAGGTCGATGGATGCGTAGCTCACGAGTGCTTCGTCAGCGTACACGGGAATCTTACTGCCGAACCCGCCGCCGACCTCGGGTGAGATGACGCGGATATGGTGTTCGGGGATGTTCAACATGACCGAGCACAGGAACCGGTGGATGTGCGGATTCTGGCTCGTAGCCCACAGCGTCAGCGCGCCGGTGGCCTTGTTGTAGCTCGCCACGGCGGCGCGCGGCTCGATTGCGGTGGGGAGCAGCCGGTTCTGCCGAATGCGCAACGACACCTTGGCCTCGGCTTCCTTGAACGCCTTGCCCGTATCACCGCCAGCAACCTTCCAGGTGAATGCGATGTTCGATGGAACCTCGTCGTGTAGCTGCGGCGCGCCCTTCTGCGTCGCTTTTTCCGGATCGACGACGACGTCTGACGGTTCGTAGTCGACGTCGATCAAATCCATGCCGTCGCGAGCGGCCGCCCGCGAGTCCGCCACCACCATCGCAATTCCATCACCAGCGTAGCGAACACGGTCCACCGCCAGCAACGGATGAGGCGGCGTCTTGAGATCGCAGTCGGGCACGTTCCACGCGCACGGAACGGGGTTCACTTTGTCTTGAATGTCTGCGCCGGTGTACACCGCGACCACACCGGGCGCCTTCTTGGCCGCGCGGGCGTCCACTTTCTTCAACCGCGCATGCGCATACGTGCTGCGCAGCACCGCGGCGTAGAGCATGCCGTGGAGCTTCACGTCATCCGTGTATGTCGCCGCGCCGGTGATGAGCCTCGGATCCTCGCGGCGCCGTATTCCCGAACCAAACAGCGTTGCCATACCGAGATCTCCTTAGCGCATTGCCGCCGCCGCATCCCTGATTGCGGCGACGATGTTTTGGTAGCCCGTGCACCGGCAGTAGTTGCCTTCGATGCCCTCACGAATTTCGGCGTCGGTGGGATTGGGATTGCCCCCCAATAGATCGAAGGCCGTGAGAATCATTCCGGGCGTGCAAAAGCCACACTGTAACCCATGGTTCTTCCAGAAGGCCTCCTGGAGCGGGTGCAACTTGCCATCCTCGCTCAGCCCTTCGATCGTCGTGATCGCCGAGCCCTCGGCCTGGACCGCCAGCACCGTACAGCTCTTCACGGCCTTTCCGTCGATCAGCACCGTACAGGCCCCACACTGACTCGTATCGCACCCGATGTGCGTGCCCGTCAGGTCGAGCTCATCTCGAAGTACGTGTACCAACAACGCACGCGGCTCGCACTCCACCGTGCGCGGGCTGCCGTTCACGTTGAGCGAAACCGATCGCTTCATGGTATTCCTCATCGAAGTATGTTGGCTGCGCAGATCGCAAAGCCTACGCGCCGGGCGGGGCGCTCGCAAGGAGGGCCGCAGCGGGATGGACAATCGGGGGAGGATAAGGGACACTACGTCGTCCACCCCCTGCCGCCGACGGCATGTGACGCGAACCTGGACCCGCATGACCGATTTGCCGTACGCCGACATTCCAGCTGACCGCCGCCGGGTGCTCGGCCTTTGGCTGACGCTCTGGGCCGCCATGGTCCTCCTGATCGTCGTGATCGGCGGGATCACCCGGCTAACCGAGTCGGGCCTCTCTATCACCGAATGGGCACCGGTTACCGGCGTACTTCCGCCGCTCTCCGAAGAGGCGTGGCGCAGGGCGTTCACCGCCTACCAGCAAATCCCGGAGTATCAGCAGCTCAATCGCGGCATGACCCTGCAAGAATTCAAGACGATCTACTTCTGGGAGTACCTCCACCGTCTGTGGGCGCGACTCATCGGGCTTGTCCTGGCAGTGTCCTTGATCGTCTTTTGGGCCCGTCGGTGGCTGACCAGACCCCTTGCCACGCGTCTCGTAACACTGCTGGTTCTCACGGGCGCTCAGGGAGCGCTCGGCTGGATCATGGTGGTGAGCGGGCTCGCGGAGCGGACCGACGTGAGCCAGTACCGCCTCGCAGCGCACCTTGGGCTGGCGCTCGTCATTTATGTCATCGCGGTGTGGACGGCAGCCGACTTGTTGCGGGCTCCGAGATCGGTGGCGGAGCAGGAGGAGGCGCGTGTCCCCGTCACCCTCAGGAAGCTGGCTGGCATCTTCGCCGTGCTCGTGTTTCTCACAGCATTGGCTGGGGCGCTCGTGGCCGGTATCGATGGCGGCAGAGCGTACAACTCGTTTCCGCTGATGGGGGGCCGGCTCATCCCGGCAGGCTACTTCGCGGTGGAGCCCTGGTGGAAGAACTTCTTCGAGAACGTGCCTGCGGTGCAGTTCAATCACCGGTGGATTGGCGTCCTCACCTTTGGTGGCATCCTGCTCCTCTGGCTCCGCGGCCGAGCCCGCGCCCCAAAACGATCTCGGCGATGGCTGGACCTCCTGCCGATCGTCGCCCTGGCC
>JBFHWR010000197.1:0-7431 GCA_041599395.1 Gemmatimonadales bacterium
AGCATGTTCGACTCTGACTCCAGGGGGATCCGCGCGAATACACTCTACCGGGATCGTTACAGCGGCGACGATCTGGTCGCCATCGTCTTGGATTCGTACAACGATCATGAGACGGCCGTGTGGTTTTCGGTGACGCCGTCGGGAGCGCGGTCCGATCGAGCAGTGGCCAACGACGCCGAGTTTTCGAGCGGAGCTGATTTCTCGAGCGGCACCACGATGAACCAGGATTGGAACACCTTTTGGGACGTCGCCACGGTTCAGAACCACGAGGGCTGGTTTGCCGAGTTACGGGTGCCGTTCTCGAGTTTGGGGTTCCAGGACGACGACGGACATGTCGAGATGGGGATGATCGTCTACCGATTCATCGCCCGGAAGAACGAACGGCAGCTTTTTCCCGCCATTCCTCCCAACTGGGGCATGGGATTCGCGAAGCCGTCCCAGGCACAGCGTGTCACGATGGAAGGGGTGTACAGCCGCAAACCCCTCTACATCACGCCCTATGCGTTGGGCGGGCTGAACCGGGCTGCTGTAGAGGACACGGCGGCAGTGGCGTACCGGTTTGACAACGACCGTACCAATGAGGCCGGTATCGATCTCCGCTACAGTCCGACATCGAATCTGAACCTCGATATGACTGTCAATACGGACTTTGCGCAGGTCGAGGCGGACGACCAGCAAGTCAATCTCACGCGGTTTTCGCTATTCTTCCCGGAGAAACGGCAGTTCTTCCAAGAGCGCTCCAGTACGTTTGCGTTCAACACCGGTGGGCAGAGCCGTCTGTTCCACAGCCGGCGAATTGGGTTGAACGACGGTGAGCCGATCCGGATTCTTGGTGGAGCCAGGGTGGTTGGACGAGCAGGCAGCACGGACTTTGGGGTGCTCAACATGCAGACGGCCGCCACTGGTGGGCTCCCGTCTGAGAACTTCGGGGTGCTCCGGCTTCGGCGCCAGGTGATCAACACCTTCTCCAACGTCGGCGCGATTGCGACGACCCGTCTCGGGGAGGACGGCGGCTACAACGTCGCGTTCGGGGTGGACGGCATCGTGCGGCCGTTTGGTGATGAGTATATCACTGTCAAGTTGGCGCAAACCCATGACCGCGACGATCCGAACGGTGTCGATCTCATTGATCGCAGCCGTGTGCTAGCGCGGTGGGAGCGCCGCAACGAGATCGGCTTCAGCTATGCAACGGATTACACGCGGTCCGGCTCGGCATATGACCCGGGGCTTGGCTTCACGCTGCGGGAAGATTTTACGTTCGTCCAGAACGAACTGAAGTACCAATGGTTCTTTGGCGCAGCATCGCCGTTCCGTTCGGTTGCCATTCAGAATCGCGGAGCCGGTTATGTGCGAAATGGCGACCGGACCGTTGAATCGGGATCGGTCGAACCCTCCGCCGAGTTCGAGTTCAAGAATGGCGCGGAGCTTCAAATCACGTCGCTCAACAGTTATGAGAGTGTGCGGGATTCGTTCGAGCTATCGGGGGGCGCCCCCGTGGTCCCGGGTGATTACTGGTTTCACGAGGGGGAGATACGTTACATGGCGTCGCGCGCGGCTCGTCTTCGGCCGAGCGCCACGGTCTCCGCGGGGAGTTTTTACGACGGTTGGCGAATCGGTATTCAAACAAGTCCGACCTGGAATGTGTCGCGTCATCTCGAGCTGGGCGGAGACTATTTTCTGAACCTGATCCGTTTTCCGGACCGGGATGTGTCGCTCGACGCGCACCTGCTGCGTCTGCGGATCCAAGCCGCGCTCGACATTCATTTCTCGGTCACCGCATTGGTCCAATACAACAGCACGAGTGACGTCGCAAGCGTCAACGCGCGGCTCAGATATCATTTCCGCGAAGGGAACGACCTGTGGCTCGTCTATGACGACGCGATGAACACCAACCGCGACCCGCTGGCTGTTCCGCGGCTGCCGTTTTCCCAGAACCGCGCATTGCTCCTGAAGTACACGTATACATTCATCAAATAGCGACTGATATGATGATTGGTGAAACGAGCGGGCCGTACGAGATGGGGACCGAGGGCATCTCGATGAGGGCGTTGCTCGAAGAGATGATCCACCGAGACGCGTCGGACCTCCATATCACGGCGGGCTCGTGTCCCATGTTTCGGGTTGACGGTGAGCTGCTCCCTGGCAGGTACAACAAGGTCCTCTCGCCGGAAGACACGCTCCCGCTCACCTATTCGATTCTGACGGAGAACCAGAAAAAGCGATTCGAAACGTCTGACGAGCTGGATTTTTCGTTTGGAATCCAAGATCTGGCGCGGTTCCGCGGCAATTGTTTCCGGCAACGCGGCTGTGTGTCCCTCGCCATACGAAAGATTCCCCTTACCGTTACGCCCCTCGCGGAGCTCGGACTTCCACCCATCATCGAAAAGCTGGCCGAGCGGCCTCGCGGACTTGTACTGGTCACGGGGCCGACCGGGTCCGGAAAATCGACGACACTTGCCGCACTGATCGACAAGATCAATTCCGAACGGCAGGGTCACATCATCACGGTAGAAGATCCGATCGAGTTCGTGCACCAACACAAGCGGTCCATCGTCAACCAACGTGAGGTGGGGTCGGATACCAAGTCGTTCGCGAGCGCTCTCAAGTACGCGATGCGACAGGATCCCGATGTCGTACTCATAGGAGAAATGCGCGATCTGGAGACGATGCGGGCTGCCTTGAACATCGCCAAGACGGGGCATCTGGCGTTTGCGGCTCTGCACACGCATTCCGGTCCGGACACGATAGGTCAGATCATCGATTTCTTCCCTCCGACGCAACAATCACAGGTGCGCACGCAGTTGGCGTCCGTCGTGGAAGGGGTCGTCACGCAGACCTTGGTGCCGCGGTCACAGCGGAAGGGACGGGTGTGCGCCGTCGAGGTGATGGTGGCAACGCCGGCGATCCGTACGCTCATCCGCGAAGACAAGGTGCACCAGTTGTACTCCGCGATGCAGGCCGGGAAGAAGCATGGGATGCAAACTCTGAGCGACTCGCTGTATCGGCTCTATATGCAGCGGGAAGTAGATCTGGACGAGTGTTTGCGCATCGTTCCCGACCACACGGAGTTCCTGCGGCTGGTCAACGGCGGCAAGAGCTCTGGATAGTCACGGCGCCGAGAACCCCGTTAGAAGCCGGTCAGGCTGATATTCCCGTTGGTGGTGCGAAGCGTGATCTCGCCGTTTCCCTGTCCAAGAGTGCCCGTCAGCATGGTTGCCGAACTCGTCTGGTTCTGAACGGCGAGGTTGGCCACGGAGAGTGTCCCGTTCGTCACCGTCATTGACAGTTCGGCGGACACGCTCGTGGGAACGTCGAGGCCCAGGTTGCCGTTGACGCTCGTCATGATGATGGCTCCATCGGCCGGCGGCGTGACTTGCGCATCGATATTCCCGTTGACGAGATCCAACGTCACATTCCCCTCAATCTCCTGCAAGATGACGTTGCCGTTGGTGAGTTCCACATCGGCGCTGCTCTTGACGGCATCGACCGTCACATTCCCGTTGACATTCGTCAACTGAACCATGAGCCCCGAAGGGACGGCGATATCGTAGTCCACCACGAAGTTGCGGTTTGAGGTCTCCGCAGGTTGCGTGGTACGGACGGCAACTTCGTCGGCAGTTTGCGTGACCTCGACACGCAGATTACCCAGGTTGGCTTGCGCGTCGCTCAGATCGTTGGATTCGACCCGCCGGGTACCCTGTATCAGTACGGTCTGCGTGGCAGACCTCCCGACCACCACGATGTTCCCGTTGATTCCGTCCAGTCGAAAACGAGTGCGACCCGTCGCGTCCGCCTGAATCGAAAAATTCTCCTCTGCGCGCGCCGTGCAGCAGGGAGCAAACGTCACGTCCGTCTCTACGCAACTCACGAAAAGGAGCAGCCCGCTCACACCCGTGAACACCGCCCGGCGGTGCTGGTGTGGCGCTCCGCCGTACCGGTGCTGCGGCGTGCGCGGACTCCCTGGGCAGCTCCACGCCATCTAGGTGCCCACGTGACCTGCCGCCATCGCCTCTGACAAGGGATTGTCGTCGGCGCTCGGGCCGTACACCGATGGCAGGGGAATGTCGAGCATGCGCAGATAAACGCCCAGCTGTGCGCGGTGGTGGTACCAATGGTTGAGCGTGTACCTCCGAATACCGGTCGTTCGGGGAATCTCCATGAGCGTTTGATCGCCCGCGACGGCCCGCCAGGTGCCGCCGGCGGTGACATCGTCCATGGCGGTCAGGATCTGTCTGGCTTTGGCCAGGCTGTCGTCAAGCATTGGGAGGAGTTCCGCGACCGACGTGGCGACGGGGGTCGGGTCAATGCCATTCACGTCCAGCGATTCGCGCTCGAAGAACGCACACATGTCGCCCGGAATGGTGGCGACGTGACGTGCGAGCTGTCCCAACGGCATGGACTTCTCGTGCGGCCGCCAGTCCAGCTTGTCGTTCGGCACCCGCTCGAGAATCCGGCGGGTTGCCTCCGCTTCCTCTTCCATCTCTGCTATCATCGGATCGAATTGCCGGGTCATGTCGGATGCTCCTGGTTGGATAGACCGGTCAGGCATGACTCTCGATAGGCGTGCAATGATCGGCGGGCTTCGGATACCGATCGCTTCAATCTATGTCGAATCCACGGAGCGACCACCGACTGTATGCGGAATCGGTGGGCCACCCGTCGGGAAAACCAGCTACGTCCGAACCCGGGTCGCTTGCGAACCGGTGTCCTGCTTCACACTTTCTTGCCGCGCCGGACCGAACTCAACCCGATCAGAATGTGCTGGTTCCCCGAGACCGAGGAAGATACGACAATGGGCAAGATGATCGGCAGCGCAATTGTGGGCTACATCGTGATGTTCGTAGTGGTGTTCCTTCTCTTCAGTGCCGCGTATCTCGCGTTGGGGGCTTCGGGTGCATTTCAACCTGGGACGTGGGATCCGTCCGGAGTGTGGATACTCCTTTCGATTGCCATCGGCGTGGTTGCCGGGATCGCCGGTGGGTACGTGTGCAAGGCCATCGCCAAGGACGCGATGGGTCCCAAGATCCTCATCGGCATCGTGATCGTGTTGGGCCTCCTGTTCGCGATCCCGGTGTTCACCAGCTCGCCGGACGTTGTTGCCACGGCCAGACCGGAGACCGTGCCGATGTTCGACGCCATGAGCAACGCCAAGCAACCTGGATGGGTCGCGTTGTTGAATCCGATTCTGGGGGTCGTTGGCGTCTTGCTTGGTGCGAAGATGTATAAGAAGAATCAGGCGTGATCGTGGCGAGCGAGGTATCTTGAGGTAGACTCTTCTCCTGGAGCTTCATTGCCCCAACTGTCGGAACAACTTCAGGCCACCCTCGGCGACGCGTTCGTCATCGCGGAGGAAATGAAGTCCGGCGGCATGAGCCGCCTGTTTCTGGCCACGGAAGCATCCCTCAACCGGCAGGTGGTGGTCAAAGTGCTCCCGCCTGAGTTCACCAGCGATGTGAGCATCGCGCGGTTCAAGCAGGAGATGGAACTCACCGCCCATCTGCAACACCCGCACATCCTTCCCGTGCTCACCGCGGGCAGCAGCGGAGACATTCTCTATTACGTCATGCCGTATGTCGCAAACGAATCGCTGCGCGACCGGATGAAACAGGAGGGTCAGCTCCCCATCGAGTTCACGACGAGCGTGTTGACGGAAGTCGCGGACGCTTTGGCGTACGCCAACGAACAGGGCGTGGTGCATCGCGACCTCAAACCAGAGAATATCCTCCTACAAGGGGACCACGCGGTGCTCGCCGACTTTGGTATAGCGCGTGCGCTGCTGGATATCCGCGAGGGTGAACGGCTCACGAGCACGGGGTTGTCAATCGGAACGCCGGGCTACATGTCACCGGAACAGGCGGCGGGTGACCGCAACACGGATGCGAGGACGGATATTTATGCCTTAGCCGTCGTGGGCTTCGAGATGTTGGCGGGCGCGCCACCGTTTGACGCGCCGACACCGCAGGCGATTTTGGCGGCGCATTTGACGGAGACGCCCAAACCGGTCAGCCAGGTCCGCACCGACACGCCAGCCATGCTGAGCGATGCCCTGGCACGGGCGCTGGCCAAGGATCCCGCCGACCGGTTCCAGACGGCCGCTGAATTCCGCGACACGATCAAGCAGGGGACCGAGCCGCCCAAGGCGGAAGTCTCCGGGCGGCGCAAGCTGGCAATCGCCGGCGCAGCTGTCACAGCCCTCGTCGCGTTGTTCGTGTTTTGGCCGCGCGGTCCGGCGTTTGAGGGCGATCCCCGGATGAGTCTCATCGTGTTTCCGTTCGAGAACCGCACGGGCGACTCAGAAGACGACAGGCTGCAGGAAGCATCGATGAATCTCCTGGGGCTCGGGCTCGCCCACTGGGACGATCTTCGCGTGTTCGATGACGAACGCACGGGTTCGCTCATGCGACGTCTCGATGTCCGAGACCCCGCTGATCTCGATTTCGACGCCGCGCAGTCAATGGCGCGCGACGCCAAAGTGGGCACGCTCGTGATGGGTGACATTCGTCGTGAGGGTGATTCGCTGGCGATCGAAGCGAAGGTGCATGACGTCACGAGCGGTGACCGATTGGCCACGGAGATCGTGCGTGCCGAGCGCTCGGCAGACCCGCGTCCATTGTTCGATTCGTTGACCGCGAGGATTCTCCTGGTAAGCGGTGCGCCCGCCGGTCAGCCCCCGGGGGCAGTTGAGCAAACCACCCGCTCGTTGGGGGCGTACCGGGCGTACCTAAAGGGAAGCCGGGCGCTGCAGGCGTTCGAACTGGATTCGGCCGAGGCGAATTTCCAGCGAGCGGTGGACCTCGACTCCACGTTTGCGCTGGCGTACATCGGGCTCATGAGCACCGATGGCTGGACGTTGGCCGGCGGGGACCCTGCCAGGCGTCGGCAGCTCGTTGCCAAGGCAGAGGCCTTGAGTGCGCCACTCCCCGAGCGGCCCCGGCTCCTCGTGCAGTTTCACGCTGCATACGTCACCGGCCAGATGGGCCAGGCCAGGTCGATTGCGAGCCAGCTCATCGCGCGGGACTCGGGAGACGTCGAGGCCTGGTACCAGCTTGGCGAGGCGCACTACCACAACGGCAGCCAGCGATTCCCGCATCCAGATACGCTCGGCAACCTGGGAATGGCGCTCCGTGCGTTTTAGCAGACGCTCGCGCTTGAACCGAGCTACACCGTCGCGTATCGACATCTGATAGACGTCCTCCGAGCCTGCGCCACTCCTGAGGTGCCGTATGTCTGTCTGGCCGATTCCGTCGCGTACGGCGAACCGGACCGACTCCGCGAGCTTCTCGGCGCGAACGAGATTGAGCGCGCGCGACGGGAAGCGGCTGACTCGCAAGTGGCGACGGCGTATGGGTTCGTGTCGGCCGCTCCCAACAGTGCCCGGGCCCGCGAGACATTGGTGGACGTGTTGCTCCTTCGCGGGCGACACCAAGAGGC
>JBFHWR010000198.1:0-7394 GCA_041599395.1 Gemmatimonadales bacterium
CCTGCAGGCTCTGGTTGCGGTAAAAGGCGAAGAGGGAGCCCGTCCACCGGTTGGTGCCGCTCTTGGTCACCGTGTTCACGCTTCCGCCGGTGAATCCGCCCTGGCGGACGTCGAACGGGGCGATGGCAACGTGGACCTGGTCAACCGCTTCGTACGGAATCGGCTCGGCGTTGGTCTGGCCGCCCGGCGCCGGGTCGTCCAGTCCGAACGTGTTGTTGAAGTACGTCCCGTCCACACTGATGGAGTTGTAGAACCAGTTCCGGCCGCCGAAACTGAAGTTCCCGTCGCTCCGGGGATCGGTACGCGCGAGGTCCCGTGTGGTTCGCTTGATGGAGGGCAGGACCTGTACGGCCTCCGGCGGCACGATGGTTTGAGCGCCCGTCCGGTCCGCGTTCAAGACCAGGTCCCGGGCCGCCGATACCGTGATCGCGTCCAGCGCGACGGCGGCCTCTTCCAACGCGAAGTCCACTCGCGTGCTCTGACCCAGGCTGAGGTAAACGTCTTGCTGATCCTCCGGCCGATGGCCGAGCATGTTGGCGGTTACCGTGTAGGGTCCGCCGACCCGCGCGTTCAGCACTGAAAATACGCCGCCGACGCGGGTCGTGGTCTGGTACCGAGTGCCCGTGGGCTCGTGGACGGCCAGGACCCTCGCGCCAACCAATGGCCTCCCCGCCATGTTGGTTACGACGCCATCGATCCCGCCAGTTGTCACGCCCTGTCCGAGCACCGTGCCGCTCAGGAATAACGTGAACGTCAAGGCAAGGAGCGATGAGGAACAGAACTTCAAACGCAATGGTTGCATGTCCGTTCTCCCTAGAAAAGGCGTGAATCGACAGGAGACGTGTGAAGTGCGGGTCTCGGAAACGCAGTAAAGCTGAGGCGATTGGCGCGGATGTGCAAGCACTGGCGGAACGGGTCCGGCCCACCATCGTCTGGGTGTCGGCCGCTGTCGTGCGGGAGAGGCGAGAGGCGGTCTCTCACCAGCCAGCCCGGTGTTGTCGTTCTGAAACACGCGAAGTGAGGGGTTGGGTGGTGCTCTGTGCGCTCCGTGTTCTCTGTGGTAGAGCCCCGACATCCTGGCGGCGTCAGCCGTCACTCCTCGCGGCCTTTCGCATGTGTAGCGCGACGGCACGTCAGGCGGGGCGGTCCGCCCGTCCGCCGTCCGCCCTACCGCCTTCCGCCCCGTAGGCGTTACGTTCAAGAGTTCATTTCTTCGCTGAGACGGAGTCCCACATGACGACAGTAGCGGTACGAGAACTGCAAAACTATGTGGGCGGCGAGTTCCAGCCGGTCGATACGGATGCGCTCGAAATCACCAACCCCGCGACCGGGGAACTGCTCGGACGGGTGCCGCTGTCCACCGCGGCCGAGGTCGAACACGCGGTCACGGCTGCCAGTGCGGCGTTCGCGTCGTGGCGGGAAGTCCCACCGGTCGTGCGGGCCCGCTACCTGTTCAAATTCAAGTACCTCCTCGAGGAACACTTCGAAGAGGTGGCTGCGATCGTCACGCGCGAAAACGGTAAGACATTGAACGAGGCTCGGGGATCCGTTCGGCGTGGTATCGAAAACGTCGAGCACGCCTGTGGTATTCCCACGTTGATGATGGGCCGGACGCTCGAAGACGTCGCGGCCGGGATCGACTGCGAGTACATCCGGCAGCCCCTCGGAGTATTCGCCGCGGTGACGCCATTCAATTTCCCGGCGATGGTCCCGCTCTGGTTTTGGCCGTACGCCATCGCGACGGGGAACACCTTTGTCTTGAAGCCCAGCGAACAGGTGCCGTTCGCGCCAAGCCGCATCGTCGAACTGGCGCACGAGGCGGGGATTCCGCCCGGTGTCCTGAACGTCGTGCACGGCGGGAAGGAAGCCGTCGCTGCGCTGCTTGCCCATCCGAACATCGCGGGGATTTCGTTCGTGGGATCTACGCCCGTCGCGAAGCTCGTGTACCAGGAAGCGGCCAAGACCGGTAAGCGCGTGCAAGCGCTCGGTGGGGCAAAGAATCACATTATCGTGATGCCGGACGCGGACCTGGATCGGGCGGTCGGAAACATCACGGAGTCGGTCTTTGGATGTTCGGGGCAACGGTGTCTGGCCGGCAGCGTGGTTGTGGGGACGGGAGCCGCCTACCAGCCGTTGAGAGACAAGCTCCTCGAATCCGCCAAGGGTCTTACACTTGGTTACGGGATGGACCATGATGTCGACATGGGTCCCGTTGTGTCGGGGCGACACAAAGAGCGCGTGCTGTCCTATGTCGAAGCCGGCGAGCACGAGGGAGCCGGACTCCTGTTGGACGGACGTCCGGTCAAGGTCGATCGCTACCCCAAAGGCCATTTCATTGGGCCGACGGTCTTCGACGGGGTGGATCCCGGCATGAAAATCGGCAGCGAGGAAATCTTCGGTCCGGTCGCCTCGGTCACCCACGCGGCCGACATCGACGAAGCCATCGAGAAAGTGCAGCGTTCGAGCTTTGCCAACGCGACGTCCATTTTCACCACGAGCGGCCGGGCGGCCCGAGAGTTTCGCTACCGAGTCGGCGTGAGCATGATCGGCGTCAATATTGGGGTTGCTGCGCCAATGGCGTTCTTCCCGTTTGGCGGTACCAAGGGCTCGTTTTTTGGCGATCTCAAAGCCCATGGACCCGATGCCGTCGAGTTCTATACGGACAAGAAGGTCGTGATCTCCCGTTGGTAAGCGTGCGCAGCCGAGCGATGCGCGCCGAGTAGACAAGGCGAAACGGAATGCACAGGAGACGGCGGTGCCCATGACAGTGCGAGCTGGATTGATCCAGTGCTCCAACCCCATCAACGATGAATCCGTGCCCGTGTCCGAAATCAAGGCGGCGGCGTTTGAAAAACACCTTCCGTTCGTCGATGAAGCGTCGAAAGAGGGCGTTCAGATCCTCTGCTTTCAGGAAATCTTCAACGGACCGTATTTTTGTCCCAGCCAAGATGCTCGCTGGTATGACGCAGCGGAATCCATTCCGGGTCCTACGACGGACGCGTTGATTCCCTACGCCAGGAAACACGAGATGGTCATGGTCGTTCCCGTCTACGAGCGCGAGCAAGCCGGCGTCTATTACAACTCGGCGGCCGTGATCGATGCGAACGGGAAATACCTGGGCAAGTATCGGAAGAACCATATTCCACATACCGCCGGGTTTTGGGAAAAATACTTCTTCAAGCCCGGTAACCTGGGATACCCCGTGTTTGACACCGAGTATGCGAAAGTCGGTGTTTATATCTGCTACGACCGGCATTTTCCGGAAGGCGCCCGATTGTTGGGTCTCAACGGCGCTGAACTCGTGTTCAACCCGTCGGCGACCGTCAAGGGGTTGTCGCAGTATCTCTGGAAGCTCGAGCAGCCGGCGCACGCGGTCGCGAACGGATACTTTCTCGGTTGCATCAATCGCGTCGGGACGGAACCACCATGGAATATTGGCGAGTTCTATGGGAGCAGCTATTTCGTCGATCCCCGCGGCAACTTTCTCGCCGAGGGATCTGAAAACGGTGACGAGCTGATCGTTGCGGATCTCGATTTTGACATGATCGAGGAAGTACGCCGCGTGTGGCAATTCTATCGTGACCGGCGTCCCGAAACGTATCAGGACATGACCGCCATGCTTCCCTAAGCGGGGCAAAGACGGAGGCACGGCAGCACGAGGTCGAGCGTGGCTGAGAGGAGCGTCGCATGAGTGGTGTGCAAATCGAGACGACCGCCGAATCGATTCGACAGAAGCACAAAGAATACATGCTACCGGCCGTAGCAAACTACTATCAGGAGCCCCTCATACTCGAGGAAGGGCGAGGCATGTATGTCACCGACGCTGAGGGGCGGACCTACCTGGATTTCTTCGGTGGCATTCTGACCATCTCCATTGGACATTGCGATTCGCGCGTCACAGAGCCGCTCAAAGCCCAGATCGATCGCCTTGGCCACGTGTCGTCACTCTACCCGACGGCGCCAGCGGTCGCGCTGGCCGAGCGCCTCGCCCGTATGACACCCGGAAAGCTCAAGAAGAGCATCTTCCAAGCGTCGGGGTCCGACGCGGACGAAACCGCAGTCGTCTTGGCGCAAGTCTACACTGGTGCGCAAGAGATCATCGCGTTACGGCACGGCTATTCCGGTCGCGGGCTGCTGGCCCAGTCACTCACCGGCCACGCGCCGTGGCGGGCGATCCCATCGCAAGTGGCAGGGGTCAAGCACGCCATGGCCCCCTACTGCTACCGCTGCCCATTGGGACTCACGTATCCGAGCTGCGAGATCAAGTGTGCCCAGGATATCGAGGACCTGATCAAAACGACCACGATTGGAGCGGTTGCCGGATTCATCGCCGAACCCATTCAGGGGGTAGGCGGCTTCATCACACCGCCACCCGAGTACTTCGAGATCGCCGTAGATATCATTCGGCGCTACGGCGGCGTTTTCATCTGCGATGAAGTGCAAACCGGTTTTGGACGCACCGGCAAGCATATGTTTGGCATCGAACATTGGGGGGTCGAGCCCGAGATCATGACGATGGCGAAGGGCGTGGCAAACGGCATGCCGCTCGCCGTCACAATTGCCACGGATGAAATTGCGGAGGCGTTTCAAAAGCTCACCATTTCGACGTTTGGGGGTAATCCCATGTCGTGTGCCGCAGCCAACGCGACGCTCGACGTGATGGAAGACGAGAACCTCCCGCGGAACGCCGAACGCGTGGGGCAGCGGTTCCGCGAAGGATTGGAAGACCTCCAGCGGATGTTCCCATCGCCGATCGGTGATGTGCGAGGAAAAGGCCTCATGCAGGGTGTCGAGTTGGTCGTGGACGAACGGGGCGGTGACCAGACCCCCAATCCGCAATTGACACTCCGCGTGTTCGAGGAGACGAAGAAACGAGGTCTTTTGATCGGCAAGGGAGGACTCTACGGCAACGTGCTTCGCATCGCGCCGCCGCTGACTGCCGCTGCGTCGGACGTGGACGAGGCCCTGCGCATTCTTCGCGAATCGTTCCAGGCGTTGGAGACGGGTTAGGATGCATGGTGCGCCGGCATACGTGTTGCCGACCGATCGTCTCGAGACGCAGTTCGCCGACAAATACCCACCCTACACACTGAGTCAGGCACTGGCCGAGGCGAATCGTTGCCTCTATTGCTTCGATGCGCCCTGCATCTCGGCCTGTCCCACCGCCATCGACATTCCGACGTTCATCAAGCGGATTGCGAATGGAAGCGTGCGGGGCGCGGCGACGACCATCCTCGACGCCAACTTGCTCGGGGCGAGCTGCGCGCGCGTGTGCCCCGTGGAGGTGTTGTGTGAGGGGGCTTGTGTCTACAACACGTGGGGACGCGTGCCCATTGCCATCGGCCGTCTCCAGCGATATGCCACCGAACATGGTGCGGCGTCAGTAAACTTCACCCGGAACCCGCCGACCGGACGAACGGTGGGCCTCGTTGGATGTGGGCCTGCCTCGTTGGCGTGTGCCGGCAGGCTGGCGTTGCTGGGACACGGTACGGTGATCTATGAGGCGGCGGAGTGGCCAGGTGGGCTCAACACCACCGGCATCGCGCCGTACAAAATGCCGGCGGACGACGTGCTGCGGGAAGTGGAGTACATTCGCGCGTTCGGCGTCGAGATCCGAACCGGCATCGAGATAGGTCGGGATGTGTCGGCCCAGGAGCTACTCGAGCAGCACGATGCGGTGTTCTTGGGTCCGGGGCTTGGCGCAGATTCTCTCGCTGGCGTACCGGGGAACAACGGCCCCGGCGTCATCGGTGCCGTGGAGTGGATTCGCCGGATGAAGACGGACCCGACGCTGTCACTTGGGTCGGTGCGGCACGCAGTAGTAGTTGGTGGCGGAAACACGGCAATCGACGCCGTGCGGGAGCTGTCGCAACTCGGCGTTTCGGACGTGAAGTTGGTCTATCGCCGCGGCGAATCGCAAATGCGTGCGTATCGGCACGAGTGGGAGGCGGCAAAGAAGGAGGGCGGCGTTTTGGTTCCGAACGCGGTGATCCGGGAGGTCGTACGAGACCACGATGGGCTCAAGGCTGTGGCATTGGTGGCAACGGAGGATGGGAAGCCGACGACGAGAGCGCTCGGAACGTTTCCTGTCGACCTGGTGGTGGTGGCGATCGGCCAGAGCCGACTCCGGGCTCTCGTCGAATCGTTCCCGGACGTCGCGTGTGACGAGCGAGGACATATCGTGGCCGACGCGGAGACCGGTGCAACAGGCAACCCGCGGGTCTTTGCGGGCGGCGACGCGCGAAACGGCGGGAAAGAGGTGGTGGATGCCGTTGCGGAAGGCCAGCGTGCTGCCCGGTCGATCGATGCCTTGTTGAAGCAACTCGATGCGGATGGAGGTGCCGATGCCTGATCTGTCGATCGATTTCGCAGGGATCCGAAGCCCCAATCCTTTTTGGCTCGCCTCGGCTCCGCCGACAAACAGCCGCGATCAGGTGATGCGCGCGTTTGATGCCGGGTGGGGTGGGGCTGTCTGGAAGACCCTCGGCAACCCCATCGTGAACGTCTCGAGCCGGCTTGGCTCGGTCGATTACAACGGGCATCGGATGATGGGACTTAACAACATTGAGCTGATTACCGATAGGCCGCTCGACGTCAACCTTCGTGAGATCGCCGAGGTGAAAAAGCGGTTTCCTCACCACGCGGTTGTCGTGTCTCTCATGGTGGAAACACGCGATGAATGGACCGATCTCATCAAGCGATCGGAAGACACCGGGTGCGATGGCTTGGAGCTGAACTTCGGCTGTCCACACGGCATGTGCGAGCGGGGCATGGGCTCCGCCGTGGGCCAAGAGCCACGTGTGCTCGAGGAGCTGGTTCACTGGGTGATGGACGTGGCCACGGTTCCCGTGATCGCGAAACTCACGCCCAACATTACCGATGTGCGGGAACCGGCGCACGCCGCATGCGCCGCCAACGTCAACGCCCTGTCACTCATCAACACGATCCAGAGTGTGATGGGCGTTGATCTGGACCGGCTGGTGCCCCTGCCGCGTGTTGCCGACCGCTCGAGTCACGGTGGGTATTGCGGACCGGCAGTCAAGCCGATCGCGCTCCGGATGTTGGCCGAGTTGGCGCGCGACCCCTTGGTCACCGTGCCGATATCGGGAATCGGCGGCATTGCCAACTGGCGAGACGCTGCAGAGTTCTTGGCACTGGGTGCGGCAAGTGTGCAGGTGTGCACGGCCGTCATGCACTACGGCTACCGGATCGTGATGGATATGATCGACGGCCTGGAGGGATACCTGGCCGACAAGGGCATGTCCAGCGTCGGCCCACTCATCGGTGCAGCTGTACCGGGTTTCCGGGAATGGGGTGAGTTAGACCTGAACTATCACGTGGTGGCCGAGATCGACGAAGACCTCTGCATCGAATGTCAGCTGTGCCACGTGGCA
>JBFHWR010000199.1:0-7338 GCA_041599395.1 Gemmatimonadales bacterium
CATAGAGATCTGATAGATGAACTCGGTGCCGAGCTTGTCGATCTCCCAATGCATCGTCCCGGCCGCTTCATCCCAGTACAGGGTGAAGAAGCCCTCGATCCGGGTAGTACCGGCTGTCTTCTCGGCAATAGACGGCAGTTGCTGAGCCTCAGTGCGGGGAGGGGCCCAAAGCAACAGGGCACACGCGGCAAAAGTCAGTGTGCACAGGCGTGTCTTCAGGGTACGCGTCATGGTTCCGCACCTCTGCGAATGGGTTTGTCGCGAATTGGATTGACGAGCTGTCAAAGATGCAGCACGGGACGCACAAACGCGAGCGGCTGGATGGGAGCGACTGAGCGTGCCCCGTCGGCTCGGCGCTGCGCGACCCGTCGCTGACGGCGATCGCCTTCTAAACGCGTGTCGCCCCAAAGGGCGCGAAGTGGACGGCTACGCCTGTCGGTGTTCCGGTTCGTCGTGATCGTCTTCGTGCCCGTCGTCATCGTCGTGCCCGTCGTCGTCCTCAGTCTCGACGGCGACCACGACGCCGGTCATGGCATCGATCAGGACTTCAAACTCGGCGCCGTCATCGACGCGCACGTGGACGTCATAGACGAATTGGCCGTCCTCGTCCTCCAGCTCGGCCTCAACCACGCGCCCGTTGGGAACCTCGGTGCGGGCAATCGCCAGAGCCCGATCCCCGGAGATCTGGGCGCGTGCCAAAAGGCCGGGAGCCGCTTCGCTGATCGAGACGACCGGCTGTTCCCGGGTGTCGAGAGCCGCACCTCCGTCACCACACGCAATGGCGGTGGCTAACGATGCAACAGTGACGATACTAATGGCGCGCATGATGACCTCCGGTGCCCGGCACGGCTATGAAGATGACCTCAAATGATGCAACAAAGGCCAGCTAGCGGCGACTTGGACGACCGGCGACTTACTCGGGAGCCCGCGGACCCAGAAAGAAACGATAAGAGCCGTCGGCACGAGCTGTGGTGTCGGGCACGAGACGAGTCCCGTCCTTGAGAAAGATTCGAGCGGAGCCCGTCAAAATCTGCACGTACGGCGCCTCTCGCGGAATCAAAATCTCAAACCTCGCGTTTGGGGCAGCCTGGACATCCAGACGATCGACGTCGCTCGAGAAGGTGGCCATCCCCTGTCGCGTACGAACTTCCAACTCGGGGTGATCGGTCAACGAAACGAGTGCCTCTCCCTGGACGACGGGCGAGGTGAATCTGATGACGAATGACTGGCCCGGCAGAATGGCGACGCCGGTGGTGCCGCGATCACCCGGCTCCGACAGTTCTCGCGTTGCGCCAGCTCCTTGATGTCCCTCGTCGCCAAACCAGCCTGCCACGGTGTCCACCCAGCGCGCGACCGTGGACGCAGGAATGACGACCGCTGCATAGGCAACGCCGGCAAGCCCAAGCGCGCCGACGATTCCCGCCGCCCAGTGGTTAGCCCGCCATTTCGGAGCGCGCGCTGCGCGTGCGATCCTGCCGGCTGTCACATCGGGCTGCGGGTGATCGACGTGCCGGAGCAGTGCGTTGACCTCGTTCGCATCGGACTCTGCGGCGGCAAATTGTCGACGACAGGTCTCACATTCCAGGAGGTGTTCCCGAACCGCTGCGTGCATCTCGACGTCGAGTTCACCGTCTACGAGTCGATGCGTTTGCTCTTCGTTAAGGTGCATGGAACGTACCCTCGTAGGTTTCGCGGAACGCGCGACGTGCCCTGGCCAACAGGGTCCCCACACTGGCCTCGTTGAGCTGCAGCGCCCCCGCGATGTCTCGGTAACTGTATCCCTCTGCACGCAACAGGAGCAGGTCCCGATCGCGTTGCGTCATCAGGTCGAGCGCGGTCCGGACCCGCCCGCGCTCCTCGGCAGCGACAGGCGCCTCCGCGGGAGATTGCGGGGGATCTGAATGCAGCGCATGGCCGCGAGCCAGCGTCAGCAGCCGCCGCTGCCGTCGTCGCGCAGCCTTGACGTTTCGAAAGAGGTTCATCGCTACCGTGATCAGCCACGCTTCAGGCGCGTCCGGAAACTCTTGTCTCTTGTACAGTTTGATCATCGCTTCCTGCGCCAGGTCAGCGGCGAGTTCCGGCTCGCCCGAGACGCGATCCAGAAAGCGGTAGAGCCGGGGGAACTGCTCCTCGAACACGGCGGTGAACCGGTCGTGAAACGTCGCCGCTCGCGCGTCCCGCCGCGATTTCACTGTTCGCTCTGCCGATACCGCGCCGGATCCGAACTCGACGTGAAGCAAGCCTTCTGACGTGTCCACATGGGCCTCCATGGAGAAGAGCCCGAGCCCCCCACCTTTTGTGACACGTACGCCTCAAACCCGAGCCGGCCTCTCGTCGCGTCATAAACCCAACGCCTCATGTGCTCTCCGCGTGAAACAATCGTCGGCAGCTCTACGGAGGAATCGTGTCGAGGTGAGCCTGGTGACTATCAGCCTACACGGCGCGAATCTCAACGCAACCACTGACCTCGACGGCCGCTTTGTCATCAGCAACGTCGCCACTCCGCCTCCAACGGGACGTGGAGACGTGGTTCACGATCCTGCCGTCGATTGGCGTGAGTTGGAGCGGGAGTCTCTAGGTCGCGCTAGAAGCGCCAGTCGAGCCCGACGACCAGAGGAGCACGGGGCCTCATGTCGACCGCCACTGGGAGACCGGTTGCCGGATCGGTGGCGTAGGTCAACACGTTTCCACGCCCCAGGACGTTCGTGACCGTGCCAAAGAGCGCAACCGCCGCGCCACGCCCCTCGACGGCAAAGCTCCATTCCTTCCGGAAGCCGACGTCTACACGGACATACGCGGGCAACCTGGTTGCGCCGAGCATCTGGTCTTGATAATGCGGGCTGCCGGCGAACTCACATCCCTGGTCGCTTAGATTGCACGATTCCCACTCGAGACCGCCGGACACAGCGGTCGTGCGCCGACCGTACGCGGCGATCGCTCCCAACCGAATGGTAGTTGACGGTGTGGGAAAGACGCTGACGCCGCCTTGGACAGTATGCGCAGTCCCGTGCTCCGGGATGTAGGCAGATTCGTCCGCACGGAATCGCACGGTTTGCACACCGTAACTCGCCGTGAACAGATACCGCGCGGCACTCAGTGCCGCATCGACCGATGCACCCCGGGACAGACCCGAGCCAACCGCCCAGGAGCCCGTCGTGAACGGTTGCCCGCTGCGCGGGGCGACCAGCAGCAGATCGTCGAGCGCGCGCCGATATGCCTGAACTCCCAGACGAACGCCGTCGAGTGGGTGGACGTCGAGGGCGATCACGGCAAGATCGCTGCGAGCGACCGGTACTCCGTCCGCAGCTGCGCCAATATGCATGTCTGCTGGGAAGATGTTACTCACCACAGATTCTTCGTTCCTGAGCGACTGCGCGAATTGATGGGTGCGCGCAAAGCTCCCCGTGAAGGTCATCGTCGGACTGAGATTCCAGCGCAGCCGCGCGCGGGGCTCCACATACAATCCGGGGCTACTCTGCGCGAGCGCCGTGCCGAATTCGAGTTCTGTCCGATCCCCAATTCGTCGGGCGTGTTGAACAAACGCCGTCGCCACCGGTGTGGTCGCGCGAACTTCCCATGATTGATCGGCTGCGGCGACTCCCACGATGCCGTACGACGTTTCGCTCAGTTCCGCCCGTGCACCCATTATCGTCGTGGCTCCGGCCGTCCGCCGTTCCAGTACAGCCAGCAGCCCCAGGTCCTGCCGAGCGGCGGAAACGTCCAGGACGGTTCCGGAAGCATTCCATTCGACTCCAGCGCCGGCCGTCGCACTCCAACCCACAATCCGGAACGCACCGGTCGACACTTCACGACGCCACTCGGCGCCGAGCGACCGGCTGTTCCATTCAAAGGCGTTGCGGCGGGCCCCCGGAACGTCTGTCAGGTCGGCGGCGACGGCAGTGTTCACTTCGTCTTCGGCACCGAAGCCGAGCAGACGCACGTTGCCCCCGAGCGCCGGAGCTTCGACTTTGGCCAGCCAGTCGCCCAGCTCACCCCGGAGGTACGCGGCATCACCGCTGGGTGCGATGAGATCCGGAAACACCCTCCGCATGCTGAGCAAGATGCCGGCACCTGTTGACCCGATCGGGCCGTCGAGCGCGACACGTGCCTGCATGCTGCTCACGCTGCCCCGGGCTCCGTACACGACTCCCGGATCACGTGTGACGGCGGCGACGGTTCCGGAGAGGGCATGAGGGTAGACAGGCGTCGGCGCCGACGAGGAGACCAACACCTGCTGAAGCGCATCAGGATTCCACGCGCCAAACGCACCCGACGTGTGATAGGGACTGAGAACCGGAATCCCATCGAGAACGTAGCCCGTATGGCCTGACGATCCACCACGGATGTGGACACCGCTCGGTGACTCGGGCCTGAGCACGACCTCCCCGCCCCCCAAGGCCCGGAGCACATCGGGTTCGGCGAGGAGCGGGTGGTTTCGCACCGCTTCGATCGACAACGATCGATCCGGAAACATGAGGCCTTCGCCGCGAATGTCGCGTGGTTGGCGAACGTTGACCGTGGGCAGTCGAACCGGGTGGCGACGCAGCGCGACGACGATCACGACTTCCCCGTCCGTGGGCACGAAAACTCGGAGCCTGCGGGTCGCGTAGCCAAGGTACCGAACGGTGAGAGGCTGCGAGCCAGCGGGCACCATCCGGAAGACATACCGGCCGTCATCTCCCGTGGCACGGCGTTGTTCGGTCAAGGTCACGACAGCCCCGGGGATGGGATTACCCGTCTCGCTGTCCGTGACCGTCCCAACGACCGACGCCTGCCCGATCTGGAGCGCGAGCAGTATCTCGAGTGCGCCAAGCATCGGGGGGGGCATGGCTACCTCCTAAGCTACCGCAAACCGCTCCAGCGGTATACCTCGACCACACGAATGGAACTTTCGCCTTACGCCTTTGGCTCGCCGAAAGCTGTCACCACGACACGTCGTGGACCACCATGTCCCGGTGTTCGCAAAGGTAAATACCTTGCCAGGTTCCCAAGTTGAGCCGGCCGCCAGTGATGGGAATCCAGACCGAACTCCCCAACAGCGACGCTTTGAGGTGCGCCGGCATGTCGTCCGGCCCCTCGGCGGTGTGCTCATAGTAAGGAGCGTTTTCAGGAACCATTTGATTGAAATGCGACTCGAAGTCTGTGCGTACTGTAGGATCCGCATTCTCGTTGAGGGAAAGGCTGGCCGACGTATGCTTGATGAACACGTGCATCATGCCCGTGCCGATCTCGCGAATCTCGGGAAGCTCGCGCTCGATGACCGAAGTCACCAAATGAAACCCCCTCGGCATCGCCGGTAATCGGATTTCCCGCTGGTAGAACGCCATCCTCCGAATTGACCCCCGGTGACTCTCCTCGTCAATCTGCCGATCGCCATGCGAAGCCGGTTCCGGTCAATTAGCTTGGACGTTGATCAAACACACGAGTCAATACCAATGATCAAGCTGCTCAAGCAAGCGACGACACTCGCCGCCATTGCTGCAAACCTCACATTTGCTGCGTGCGCTCCCGCCCCGGTCTCCACTCCCCCTGTTGCGGCGGCGCCCGCCGTTGCTCCGGCCAGTTGGCGTGAGAGCATTGGCCCGGATTGGCCGTTCGATGTCGAGGCGGCACCCGTCACGGCCTCGCAGGGGATGGTGGTGTCCACCGATGCGTATGCAAGTGAGGTCGGCATCGAGGTGTTGCGGGCGGGAGGAAATGCGGTTGACGCGGCCGTGGCAACGTCGCTCGCGTTAGCGGTGGTGAATCCCGAGGCCGGCAACATCGGCGGCGGGGGATTCATGGTGATCCGCTTTGCCGATGGCCGGAACGCAGCCCTCGACTACCGGGAACGAGCACCGGCAGCGGCGCACCGCGACATGTATCTCGACGCAAGCGGCGAGATGACCGATGGGTCGGTGCTGGGGCACCGAGCGGTCGGAGTACCGGGAAGCGTGGCCGGCCTCTGGGCGGCGCACCAACGATACGGAGTGCGTCCTTGGCGCGAACTGGTCGAACCAGCCATCGGTCTCGCTGAAGGGTTCGAAGTGCGCCAGCGGCAAGCCCACTCGTTCGCCCACGCGGCCGATGACCTTCGTATCTTTGCGACCACCGCCGAGACCTTCCTGCCCAGCGGCTCACCCCCTGGGCGTGGCGCGCACTTCAGGCAACCCGACCTCGCTCGGACACTGACACGGATCCGTGATCTGGGACGGGACGGGTTTTACCGAGGGGTGACCGCCGATTTGATCGTCGCTGAAATGCGGCGGGGAGACGGGCTCATAACTCATGAAGACCTTTCCGGGTATGAAGCCGCGTGGCGCGAACCGATCGCGTTCTCATATCGCGGGCACACCGTGATCTCGATGGCGCCGGTGTCGTCGGGAGGAGCCACGCTAGCAGCCATGGCCACGATTTTGGAGCAGTATGACCTGTCCGAGATGGAGTGGCACGGCGTGGAGCATACACACCTGTTGGCGGAAGCGTGGAAGCGCGCGTATGTCGATCGCAATGCGTACCTGGCCGATCCCGATTTCGTGGAGATGCCGCTGGACCGCATGATCTCGAGGGAATACGGTATCCAGCGCAGCAGTTCGATCACCATGAGCCGCGCGACTCCGTCGCTCGACATCGGGCCGGGCCTTGGCACGCCGGCGCGCGAGCACAACACGACGCACTTCTCGATCGTCGATCACCAGGGGAATGCCGTCGCCGTCACAACGACGATCAACTCGTTCTACGGAAGCAAGGTCACGGTACAAGGCGCCGGCTTCCTTCTCAACAACGAGATGGATGACTTTGCGGCGCAGCCGGGGAAGCCCAATCAGTTTGGCTTGGTGCAGGGAGAGAACAACGCTATCGAGCCTGGGAAGCGCATGCTGAGCGCGATGACGCCGACGATCGTGCTCCGGCCAAATGGCAACCTGTTGTTCATCGTCGGTTCGCCGGGCGGTTCAACCATCATCACCAATGTGTTTCAAAATATCAGCAACGTGATCGATTTTGGGATGAACGTCGTCGAAGCCGTCAATACGCCGCGGCTGCACCATCAACACCTACCCGACCGGATTCAGTTCGAGCCGGGTGCGTTGTCTGATCGAACAATTGCGTCACTCAGATCTATGGGACACACCGTGCAAGAACGGTTCAGCAGCACCGCGACCTACCCATACATCGGCGATGTTCAGGCGATCATGGTGATGCCGGACGGACGAATCGAGGGGTGGTCCGACCCGAGACGTGGGGGGAGTGCTGTGGGATTCTGAGTTGCCCGCCACCATCCGTCCCATGACGCGAGACGCGAGACGCGAGACGCGAGACGCGAGACGCGAGACGCGAGACGCGAGACGCGAGACGCGA
>JBFHWR010000200.1:0-7299 GCA_041599395.1 Gemmatimonadales bacterium
GGCTCCAGCCGCACGATGGCCGTCGGCGCACCCCCGCGATCATCAATCGCCAGATAGATGTATCCGTCCGGACCCTGACGCACGTCGCGAATCCGGCCCATCCGCTGCACCAACGTCTCCTCGTTCACCACCTCTTGTCCGTCCAGCGTCAGCCGCGCAAGCTGCTGCCCGTTCATCCCGCCCGAGAAAATGTTGCCACGCCAGTCCGGAAACTGATCACCCGTGTAAATCAGCAACCCCGAGACTGCAATCGAGGGCACCCAAAAATGCACCGGCTGTTCCATGCCTTCACGGTGCGTGGACTCGTGGATGATGGTGCCCGACCGGTAGTTCACACCGTATCCAATCACCGGCCATCCGTAGTTCACGCCGGGACGCACCAGGTTCAGCTCGTCGCCACCCTGCGGGCCGTGTTCCGTAAGCCACACGTCGCCGGTTTCGGGATGTATGGCCAGGCCCTGCGCGTTGCGATGTCCGTAGCTCCATATCTCCGGCAGCGCGCCTGCGTGGTTCACAAACGGGTTGTCGGTCGGGACGCGTCCGTCCTCGTGGATGCGAATGGTGGTGCCGTGGTGATTCGAGAGGTCCTGCGCGGGATGCGCCTCGAGGTCACCGCGGGGCGGCGCCTGGCGATCGCCAATCGTAAGAAAGAGGTACCCGTTGCCGTCAAACGCGAGCCGGCAGCCGTAGTGCCCTCGGCCGCGAGACACGGCTTCAAACAGCTCGTCGACATCCGTCAAGCGATCGTTCTCGAACCGACCGCGTATAACGGCGGTCGTCGCTTCGGACCCGTCGCCGATGGGTTTCGAGAAACTCAGGTAGAGCAGCCGGTTCGAGGCGAAGTTCGGATGCGGCACGACGTCGAGCAGCCCGCCTTGACCCTCGGCATGCACCGCCGGAACGCCCGCCACCGGATCCGGCAACAGCATCCCGTTTCGCACGATGCGCAGCCGCCCGGCCTTTTCGGTCACGAGCATGTCACCCCCGGGAAGGAAAGCAATGGACCACGGCCGTTCCAACCCTTCGACAACGGGTACCACCCGGTAGTCGTGGTAGGCAGAGCGGGAGACGGGCGACTGGGAACTGAGCGGTGCGACGGACGCAAGGAGTCCGGCGACTGTGATCAACGAGGTTCGCATCTTTTTAGTATCCTTTATGCTATGGGTCGGGGAGCCATGAGCCGGGAGCCGGGAGCCGGCGGCCCAACTGGTGCCGCGGCAGCGGACGTAGTGCAAGTTGATTCCCCGTCGCACCACGCGCAACAGGAACCGCGATGAGCTGCTCGATACGCGCGCGGCGCGGTCTCAATGGCATCCGCAACCCGAGTTCAGCTGCACGGTGCCGGCATGCGGCACTCCCGCATGCTCAACGACCGGGAGGGTCCTGGTGCCGGGACGCAGCTCCATTGGTCGGTTCCCCGCATAGATCTGGTGACGCCCCTTGTCTTTGAACCAGTCCCGCGTCGTCGCCACCATGTGCATCTTCTCCACGATCTTCCGCCAGCCGACGCCCGTGTTGTACGCGCAGAAGGAAATTTCCCCCTCTTGGGTGGCGTAAGGAATCACGCACATCTCCGTGCGACGGAAGTCATAGGTCCAGAGGTCCTGGAACCACATGCCCCCCACCCACTTGATGTTCCACTCGTTTTTCTGCATCTCGCCCGAGATGGTTCCGCCCATCCTCCGGTCGAACAGCTGCAGGAATTTTCGGAGCGTGAACCCCGACGGCATCTTCCGCTCGTCGATGTTGCGGAGCAGCGCAAGGCCGGCCTGCACCTTGCTCAACGCCTGGCCGCGTGACGTGTCCACGATGGTGTCGATGTCCTGCATGAAGCGCTCGACGTTGAAGAACGCCGTAAGCGGCGCCCACTGTTTGGTGCGCTCGTTCGCCATCAGAAACACGCTCGCGCCACAATTGGGGTGGCAGGAGCAGCTCAACCCCCCGAAGTCCACGTCGGGCCCCCGCAGGTGGTCGGCAAGCCAGGTGATGGCTCCCACCGCGCCCAGCGGGTACCAGTCGCGGTACGGATCGATCTTGCCGTCGTAGTACCGCGAAAACTCATGCACCAGATGGGAAATGGTGTAGCGCTTTTGTCGCCGTTCCTGGTCGGAGATCGCTTCATCGCGACCGGTGAACGAGACCGGCTGGAAGGAGACGCCTCCCATTTTCTCCGCATTCGCGAGCACGAAATCAAGAATTGGCCCGACCTGCCCGTCGTTGATTGTGTTGACCACGGTGGTAACCGGATTGATGTCCAAGCCGGCCGCATGGATGGACTCGATCGCCTGCCATTTGCCGTCGAACAGGTTGGTAATGTGACGGTGCTGGTTGGCCTCGTTGGTCACGCCGTCAAACTGGAAGTACACCATGTCCAAGCCCGCTTCCTTGGCTTGGTAGGCAAACTCCGGTTCGAGGGCAAACCGCAAGCCGTTGCTCGCCGCTTGCACGCCGTAGTATCCGATTTCCTTGGCATACCGACAGGCATCGAGAAAATGCGGAGACATCGTCGGCTCGCCCCCCGAAAACTGCACGGACATCTGACGGCGCGGCTTGAACGAGATGGAATCGTCGAGAATCTTCTTGATCTCGTCCATCGTGAGTTCATGGACGTAGCCCACCTGGTTGGCGTCCATGAAACAGGGATCGCACATCATGTTGCAGCGGTTGGTGAGATCCAGGGTCAAGACGGCTCCGCGCCCGTACTGAATCGTCGAGGTCCCGTGCCGGTGAACGTGCCCGTCGTTTGCCGTGCGATAATCCCTACCGAAGTAGCGTCGCTCCAAGATAGCGCTGAGCTGCGGGTCCAACGACAAGAGGTCTTCGAACATCCCGTGACGTTCGCACTCCTTGCGGATCACGATGCGCCCGTTTTCCTCGAGAATGCGCGCCCGAACCTCCCCGGTATGTCCTTCCACTAACTCCGACAGATCGCGCTCACCCGCGACGATGGCGTCCCGGATCTCGATCACGCAGCGCGGGCACAGCGAGTCCGTTTCGCGCGGCCATCCCAACGGCGGCTTCGTACGCTCGTAGCTCTTCGGCAGCGGTCCCGGCGCCCAGCCAGGGGTGATGGAAGGACTGTCAGGAATCCGCCGATTGACGGACTGAAACATGCTCCAAGCCAGGTTCGCTGCAGTCGTCGTTGCCATCGAGAGCAACTCACTCATCGGAACGCCTCCCTGTGTGATCGAGAGTCGTGCCCCAAGCGGCCGGATGCAGGTCTTCCAGACCCAATACGCGAGCCTTCCCGGACGAGATCCTCTTGTCGGGAGCGACGAGATCCATGGAAAGGGAATCGCTGTCGCCTACCACGAGGTCCGGATCGAACTCTGTCACCCGCCTCCGCGCTGCGTCGGTCGCCGCGAAAACCGTTTGCGTGAACCCGTCTGCCCATCCACTGTAGACCAGGGCCCGCGCAGCGCGACTCGGCCGCGGGTCGCACACGATCTGCACGCGTCCCCGTTCAGGTTTGAAATGGTGCGCTACGCTCGCAAGCGCCTCCACCCACTCCGCGTGGGTGACTGCCGTGACCGCGTCTGCTTCATACTCATGTGAAATGACGTCGTCGGGCGAGGACATGGCGCACATCGTCCTCCACATCGCCGCGCGTTCCGCCGTGTCCAACACCCCGCCATAGTCCATGAACCGTGCGTATGGCAACTCCTGATCCGGGTCGCCCGCTTCTCCCTCGAGCAGGATCACGGCCCGTATCGTCTCTGGCAGGCCGCCGATGATTCGGAGGGTGTTGACTGCCAGTCGATCGGCCGCAAACAAGACCGCGGGCTGGCTGTCTCGCAGGACTTGACCCACCCGCTCGAGTCCCCAGCTCGGCCAAACCGGCACAGTTGTGGCGCCAACCGACCAAATTGCGCGTTCCAGCACCGGCCATTCGACGCGCAGCGGTAACCAGAGTGCCACGCGCTCCCCAGCGGTCACCTGGAGCCGCTGCCGGAGAACCAACGCAACGCGCACGGTGTGCCGGTCGGCCCGCCAGTCCGGGTCGTTCACCCAACGCGATCCGGTCGGATCCTCAGCCCAACTGACAAAGACCGATACCCGGTCGTGGAATCGCGCCGCGCGCAGTAGAAGTCGGTTGACGGTATCGGCGTCGGGTCGGTCGGTCCACAGGGGCTGCTCCGGATTGAGCCCGAACGGAAACGCCGGGACACGGGAGAGAATCGCTTCGTGGGAAGACGGCGTCGAAAGGTCAGTCACGCTCCCGAATATACCGCATCCTTGCCGAGCGCCAAGAACGGGGTGACGAGTTGTGACGTCTCGGCAGTGCTTCAGTCACCGGTCGGCGCCGCCAGCGGAGCGCATTGTGATTCGGGCGGCAGCTCCCGATCCCATCGCTCTTGGTTCCGTCTCGCGTCCTGTACGTACGGCGACCAGCGAACGAGTTGGATGATCGTCTTGTTGAGGACCGACACGGGAAACCGCAAGGGGCGAATCACATCGAGAAAGAGCACCACGCGAACGTCGTCGGAATCGTTCCACGCCTCATGGGGGTACGTATCGTCGAACAGCAAGCTCTTTCCCTCTTCCCACTGCTTGGTTTGGTCTGCAACGCGTATGCGGCACGCCTGGGCGGGTTTCGGAATCACGAGCCCGAGGTGGTAGCGGAGGAACCCTTTATAGAGTCCGCGGTGCTCGGGAATGTGCTTGTGCGGCGAGAGGATGGAAAAGAATGCCGTCTTCATCCCGGGGATCTGCTCGACCAACCTCGTCGTTTGCGGGCAGCGCGCACAATTTCGCTCGGCCTTGTATCCCATGCCGTAGAGAAAATAGGTCCGCCACTTCCCGTCGGTGGTGATTGCCGCCTGATCGGCCGACACGTCCTGAAACCGTGGAATTCGTTCCGGGTGACGCATCACGGATTCCAATTCCGCACGGATAATGGTCCAACTGGATTCGAGGGTCTGAACCCATGGGAAACGCGCAGGTTCGAGAAACGGGCGGTTTTCAATGAGTGAGCATCGCTCGATCAGCTTTTCGAGCGACCACAACACCTTTCCGCCCACATCTTTTACGAAACGATTCATGCTACCCCGGCCGGATTGCTTGCTTGAGCGACCTGCTGTTTTTATTCTTAGCCGTGCCTGACTCCGTTCGCCCGAAACGGGCCGCTCGTCGTCTCGCCCTCTTTACGGGTAACTACAACCTCCTTCCCGACGGCGTGTCCCTCACGCTCAACCGACTGGTTTCGAATCTCGAAGCGGTGGGGTGGGAGGTGCTCGTGTTTGCGCCGGTGCAAAAGGCTCCCGGGATGGTGCACACCGGCACCCTGGTACCGATCCCTTCGGTGCCTGTGCCAGTGCAGCGAACGTACCGGGCCGCACTCGGGTTTCCTCGCGGAGCACGGGCTCGGTTTGACGCATTTGCGCCCAATCTGGTTCATATCGCGACGCCGGATTTCTTGGGGAATCGGGCGCTCAAACTTGCGCTGAAGCGCCGCATACCGGTAGTCGCGTCGTATCATACGCATTTCTGTTCGTATTTGAAGTACTACCGGCTGGAAGAGTTCGAGGGATACCTCTGGAAGTATCTGCGACGGTTCTACCGACATTGCCGTCAGGTATACGTTGCGTCACACTCGATGGCCGCGGTGCTCCGGGCACACGAGATCAATCAATCGCTGCGGCTGTGGGAGCGGGGAGTTGACACGACCGTGTTCACACCGGGAAGACGATCCGCGGAGTGGCGCCGCGCCGTGGGTGTCGCAGACGACCGGCCGCTGATCTCGTTCGTGGGCAGGGTCGTGTGGGAAAAAGGGCTGCGTGTGTTTGCCGAGATTGTGGAAGGCTTGGAGCGTGCGGGTGTGCCGCATCGAAGCATGATCGTTGGCGAGGGATCTGCCAGCGCGGAACTTGCCCAGCGTCTCCCGAATACGATCTTCACCGGCTTCTTGAGCGGGCTGCCGCTCGCACGCGCGTACGCGTCATCCGACGTGTTTCTCTTTCCCAGCGAGACGGAGACGTTTGGGAATGTCACGCTGGAAGCGATGGCGTCGGGCCTGCCCGCCGTCTGTGCCGATGCGACGGGTAGCGCGTCGCTGATTTCTCACGGCTACACCGGTTTCCTTGCCGAACCCGGGCAAGCGCGATCGTTTCTCGATCATGTGGCCCGTCTCGCCACCGATGTGGCTCTTCGGCGCCGCATGGGTGCCGCCGCGGTTTCACGGGCCGCGCACTACCGTTGGAGCGCGACATTCGCCCGGTTACGCTCTTACTATGAGGAGGCGATCGATCCCGCTCCCAAGCCCCAACGGATCACGCTCCCCGGGGCAATGTCCCAAACGGCCTGAAGTACGAACGTGCGCATCCTCTGGGTTTCGCATTCCCATCCTCCGCAGGGACAGCCAGATCGGAACGTGGGTGGAATGCAGCGAGTGGCGGAGGAGCTGTTGGTGTCATTGCATGCCCGCCCCGACACGAGCGTCTTTCGCCGCGTGCTTCGGGGATCCTCGAGCAGCATGTACGTCAAAACAGGTCCGTTCCTGGCACGCTCGCTTTGGCAAATTCCCCGCATTGTCAGACAACATGAGATCGACGTGGTGGTGTTCTCGTCGATGGTGAGCGGCGCGCTTGCCTTACCATTGCGCCGGGTTCTGGAAACCCTGGGTGCGCTCTCCGTGGCCGTTGTGCACGGCCGCGACGTCACGATCCCGGTCCGGTCCTATCAGTCCCTCGTGCCAAGGGTATTTGCCGCGCTTGGCGGCGTGATTGCCGTGAGCCGGGCAACCGGCGAAGCGTGTACGCTGCGAGGACTGCCGCCCGCGAAGCTCCGCATCGTGCCGAATGGTGTGGACGTCGAGCGGTTCGAGCCCATTACGGACCGCCGCACGATGCGAAATGACCTGGTCCGACGCTTCCGCGGACGCCATGCGATGCCGTCGAACGCGTTCTTGCTGTGCAGTGTCGGGCGGCACGTCGAGCGGAAGGGGTTTCTCTGGTTCGTCCGCGAAGTGATCCCGTTGTTGCCGGCGGACGTCCACTACTGGATCGCCGGCAGCGGGCCTCAATCTTCGGCCATCAAACGCGCAGTGGCACACGCGGGTGTAGGTGCGCGCGTGCGCATCTTGGGGCGAGTTTCCGAGCACGAACTGATGACGCTGTACCGTGGCGCGGATCTGCTGGTGCAGCCCAATATCGATGTTCAGGGAGATTTCGAAGGGTTTGGTGTCGTGATGCTCGAAGCCGGAATGTGTGGCCTCCCGGTCCTGGCAGCCGACGTCGACGGGATCCCGGATGTGATCGCAGACGGCCGGAATGGTTACATCGTGCCGACCGGGAATGCTCA
>JBFHWR010000201.1:0-7282 GCA_041599395.1 Gemmatimonadales bacterium
CACCGTGACATCATCGGGAGACGGGAAGTACGTGGGCGAGGTGGCACCCCAGGACCCGAGGATCGACGCCACATGGGCCGTGATACCGATTCGTCGGCCCGCCACCAAACGGCTTTCATTCAAACGCCGCCAGTCGCCCCGTGGCGAGTGCTCGCTATGAAAGTGCGCGTGGACGTCGATCAACATGCGCGTTCTGTCTGCACCAATGCGTCGCCAAGTCGTTCCAGAATCTGATCCAACACCGGTTCCGTGTGTGCGAAACACGCGAAATTGTACGCGTCCCGTTTGAACAACACACCGTTCTCCGCGGCCGCCGACGCCACGCGTTTTCCTATCTCATCATTGTTGAAGGAGAGATAGCACATCTGCGGAATTCCGCGAACGGCATCGATCAGCGAATGGTGTTCCTGCGCAAGCCGCTCCAGGCCCGAGAACAATCGTCGGCCTGCCGTCTCCAGGTGCGATGCGACGTCTTCATCCTCGTAGACCTCCATGACCGCGCGCGCGGCCGCGAGACTCACAAACTCCGTCGCAAGCGTCGAGGAGATCCACGTGCGTGTCGCCGCCTGCATGACGTCCGCCGACCCGACCACCGCCGAAATCGGGAACCCGTTACCCAGCGCCTTTCCGAGTACAGCGACGTCGGGTGTGATGCCCAACCGCTCGGCGACCCCACCGACGGCCACCCGAAACGCGGTTTTGATCTCATCGAACACGAGCACGGAGCCGGTCTGCGTTGCCAGTGTCCGGGCGTCCGCGAGCCACGCGGCGTCCGGCCATTCGTCCACGACCGGCTCGATCACGATCGCTGCCGGAGGACCCGCTTCGTCAACGGCTTGTCGCAGCGCCGGGCCATCGTTGAACGGCACAACCCGACGGAGATCGATCACCGAACGAGGAACGCCAGCACCATCCTGACACCAATCCAGCCAGCCGTGGTATCCGCACGTGATGACGACGTCTCGGCCGGTGTACACTCGCGCAATCCGCACGGCCGCGGCAACCGCTTCGGCCCCGGTTTTCAGAAATCGCACGGCTTCGCCACCAGGAATGCGTGACACCAATCGCTCGGCCACTTCCTGCTCGAGAGCCGGCGCCAACGCACCGACAATGCCGTCTCCCGCAGCCGCATGTGCCGCGTCCACGACGGCCGGATACCCGTACCCGAGGCCGACGGCACCAAGCGCCATCGTCGTATCGAGGTACGCGTTGCCGTCTCCGTCCCACACGGTACAGCCCCGGGCCCGTACCATGGTGCGAGGACCGGGGTATTCGCCGAACAGCGCCGTCGGCCGCTTGCTGCCCGTGGAACTGAAGCCGGGAATCGTCAACGGGAACTGAGACGTTCGAGATATCGAACAACCTCGATACACATCGCCCTGAGCAGATTCGCTTCTCGGGCGTCGAGCGGCGTTCGATGAACCACCTCGCGCACAGTGCGCATCACGGTATCCGGGTTGCGGGTCTTGAAGAAGTCAATGGCCTGCAGCGCCTCTCGAGCGCTCGCAAACACGCGCTCGAGTTGGTCGCGAGTGGCGGCCGGTTGATTGCCCCGTCGGGGCCGCTTGAATCCCGGATCTCCCCGGAGCAGGAAAAGCTCATACGCCATGACGGTGAAGGCATGGGCCAGGTTGAGCGCTGCGTGATCGCTCGTCGGAATCGTAATCACCCGATGACACCGGTCCAGCGCCTCGTTGCTGAGCCCGCGATCTTCCGGACCCAGGAGCAACGCCGCGTCACCCTCCGCCGCGGCCTGTCGAAGCTCGGTTGCCGCTTCCGCCGGCCGGCAGACGTTTCGCTTTGCGGCGCGCTGCCGTGCGGACATGCCTGCGACAAACGTGCGGTCCGCCAAGGCGTCATCCAGCGTGTCAAACAACTGGATCCCCTTGATCAGGTCACTGGTCCCATGAGCGATCCCTTCGATTCGCCGCGTATCGAATTCTTCGGGCGCAACCAGACGCAGGGTTTCCAACCCAAAATTTTTCATCGACCGCACAACACCGGCAATATTGACGAGGTCCTGCGTCCGGTGCAGCACCACGACGAGCGTCACTGGGTCACCGCGAGCACGGCCTGGAACGGATCCTCACGATCTCCGCGGAGATACACCCAGCCACCTCCACCACTCAACGCCAATTGGCCGGCTCGACGCTCACGATCCGCGTACATCTCGTTCACGATTACATTGACCGGCACGGCTTCTCCCGCACGCAGAGCCCGGCCCAAGTCGATCCGAAGTATCACGACATACCCCTGGTCCGTCGGCCTCCATTCGCCACTCACCGTCGCACAGTCGGCAGGTGTGCCGGCGACGGGGCTGATGCGAACGGTTCCGCCGCCGTGTTCCGGCACGACGACATAACCGCGCCATCCCTGCCAGTGCACGTAGCACTGGATCCCATCTGAATGAATGTCCGCCATCTCGTTGTCGAGCCGGGGGTCCGGCGCGTTGGCGGGACGAAACTGCGGAGACGCTTTCTCGACATCGACCACCAGCCACAGTGCGGTTCCCCAGGTAATCACCGCCACTCGAGCCGAAAACGGCCCCGACGCCCCATGGGGTAATTCCGATCTCCGATAGTGACGAGGCCCTAGCCGCACCAAAGCAGACGTCGGAACGACGTCACGCCAGTTTTCAATGTTAGGCGCGCTGGAGACGGTCGGGCACCACATTCGCCGCCGCCGATGCGTGCCGGGCCGCGGAGCTGATCGGACCGGCCGCGTGCCCGACAGCCGACGCGTTCCGCCGTCACCGAGCGTCACCGAGCACGATCGCGCCCGTACCTTGATGCGGTCCCGTCGTGAATCACGATGCTCGACGGTCACGTGCCCCTTCTTCGCCATGACGCGCGCGATTCCCCCATCGCGCGGGGCATAACATTGTACCCACGTGCCGGGTCCCGATGCGCGGCGCACCACGAACGGCGTCGGCTTTCCATCGCCGAAATCGATGGGTGGCGGCCCGGGTTTCCACACCATCCGGAGGCGTTCGCCCGTCCGTGGGGGGAGGTGCATCACGAAACGGTCGTTCCCGACCGTCACAGTCTCAGTGGACGCATCGTGGAACTCTGGCGCGGCGGCGTCAACGGACGCGCTCTCAGACAGCTCGGGCGAAACGGTCGCGAGCGAGGATTCGTCGAATCCATCGACCGGGTGAATCGGAAGCTCGATCTGTTGTTGTGCATCGGCATGTATGTCGACGATGTCCAATACGTACGACGGACCAACCACGACGGTGCGGATCGCCTCCGTATCCGGCCCAAATAGGTCCTGGGCAACGACGCGGCACCAGGCCCAGTCTCGATCCGCATCGAGCGCCACGCATGCCCCGCGCGCTCCTCCCCGCGCGGCCTGCTCCACTCCCACCTCCAACGGGACATTGTGCGCTAACGATGACCGATACCAACTGAGCGAGGGCGAGACGTACGAAGCGGTCCCGAAGTCCAACAGGAAGGCTGTATCCCAGAACAGCGCGATGTGGAGCAGATCCGGATGGCCGTGGCCTCCGGCGTCTCTGCCGCACTCGATGCTGATGTAGCGCCGCGGTGGTGTCCGCAGGACCGCGATGCCGGCTCCCGGCAAGAGCCGCGACTCGCGCCGCCAGCTACTCACGACACGAGGCAGAGGTTCCGTAGACAACCAGAGCAACGCCTTCCATCCGAGTCGCTCACGACGGAGCTTCCGCGGCGGTAGGTTTCGCTCTTGCTCCGCAAGCTCGCTGAAGCCGGCGTCGTCCCCGTCAGGCACATCCGCCCCGTAGAGTTCGTGGAGAATGGCAGCCAGACGCTCATCGCCGGAGAATGTCCACCCCACCTCCCACAATTCTGCAAAACGCGGCTGGACAATTGAGACGCCGAACGGGGAGTCACTGCGGGCCGGAAGGGTGAGGTCGGGCAGCAGTGTCTTGAGCGGCGCGGCAAACATCTCAGTCAGCACGCCGCTCGGACCACCCTCGCCAAACAGATCGACACCAATCGGCCGGAGCAGCGCTGCGGCGTAGAGGAGCCCCCTCAGCGCAAAGAAGTGGTAATTCTCCCCCTCGTACCAAAGACCCTCCTCGCTCACACGGCTCGTGAGCTGCGCTCGAATGCCAAAACGCCCGTCGAGACCGCGCGTCACCAATCGATGGTCACCGAGCCACCGACCAGCCGCAATGAGCGCGGCATTGTTCCACACTTGACGGTTCGACCACGCTTCATTGAACGAGCCGATGAGCTCAACCGATTCCTTCACCATCGCGTTCACTCGAATCCAACGCGTGCCGTCCGATTCGCGGGCGCCATTCAGTACCCACGCGGCAACAACGATCTGTAGGAGCCAGATGGACTCGAGGTACGTCGAGAAGAACAGTCTCGTGGGTCCCAGCACGTTGTCCTTGTTGGGATACGAAGCATACTGGTCCGCGTAGGACCGAAGAATTTCAAACGCGATCTCGCGATAGCGGTCGTTGTCCTCCAAGGCGCCCAGCAATGCGAGATGGACGGCGCGTTCCGAGAGCCACAAGTGATAGCGCCAAATCCACGCTCGATGGTGTCGTTCGCCTTGATGCACCGTGTTACAGCGAGGACACCGATGGTGATAGGGGCTTTGCGGATCAAACTCCAACCGCGCCCCATCGTGCACACACACCCCTCCGTCCCGTGAGAGCAGCGCCTTGTGATCGGGAAGGTAAATGTCGGACCGACCGAGCGGCTGAACCAGGCGACCGAGGCGAGCGGCAAGCGCACGCAGCACGTCTGACTGCCCAAGGAGGCTCCGTCTCCGGGAAATCTCCTCAGGAGTGACTAGCGGCATCCTCCGTCTCCACGATCTCAACCCCGTCAGTGCAAAATTCGAACTCCAGGATCTCGCCACCGCAGGCTCGTGCAGACGCCTCGATGGCAGCCCGATCGGCCGGATCGGTGAAGGCTGCAAGACATCCACCCGCGCCCGCGCCGGTCGCCTTCACACCCCAAGCACCCACGGCGCGGACGGCGTGCTCGATCTCCCGCATCTTACTCGTTGCAATCGTCGGGTCGAGGCGTTGTTGTTGCCTCCAGTTTTCGTCCACGAGATCGGCGAGACGCCGGTAGTTGCCCGTTTTTAGCGCCCCGTGCGCGGCGTCCGCAACATCCCGTATCGTGTGGAGAGCGCTGGTCACCTCAGCGTCGGATGCTCGATAGGAGTTCCACACCCGATCATGCGTTTTGGAAGAGAAGTGCGTCTGCCCCGTGTAGATGAGGACCACACAGAGCCCGAGTTCCCGGCCAGCGTCAGCTGACAGTTCGAGACGCTGGGCTCGCACCCCCGTCGTCGAAAAGTCCAAGCGATTGAAACCGCCCAGCGCGGCCGCGTACTGGTCTTGCCGGCCGCCTTGAAGGCCGAGTTCCCGGGACTCGAGCCGGAACGCTAACTCCGCCAACTCGCGAGCCTCGAACCGTTCCCGTCGCACGCGCGCGAGCGCCGCGAGGAGTGCCACGTCCAGAGCCCCGGACCCGCCAAGCCCGGATCCCAACGGCGCGTCGGAGCGTGAAATCAGCTCGATGCCACCTGTCACCGGCATCATGGTGAGTGCGGCTTTGTGTAGCAGCAAGGGACCGTTGTACGTGATGTCGCCCAAGTCCCGGAACACTTGGCGTTGGCCCAAGTCCTCTGCGACCAGACGGATGGTCCGCCCCCCAAGTGACACCTCGACGCGAGCAAAGAGATTGATCGCGGCGTTTACGACGATTCCGCCTTCGTCATCCACAAAATCCGAGACGTCGGTCCATCCGCCTGCGAAATCGATGCGCATGGGCGCACGAGACCGGGTTGTCATTGCGCGTCGATCTCCGTCGACCGGAACCGCCACTCGGCGATGTTTGCCAGCTCACCCCGGAGATCGATCTCGGCGCCACGGATTCGACGAGTTGCTCCCTGAAGCCCGCGCGCATGGTATAACCACGTCGCCGGACGGGTCTCCGCCAACACGCGCTGGGCATCGTGCCATGCGTCGCGCACTGCTCGCGCGGTTTCGGCCTGGCGGACGCGCTCCAAGGCCCGGTCAAACCGGTCATTCACGTACCCCGCATACGCGAGGGGACCGGGATCGACGCTCTCAAACATGGCCTGTACATAGCCGAGCGACAGGTCGCCCGGAATCCCGACGGCGATGGCATCGAAGTCGCGCTCCGGCGCCTGCGCTCGGGCGAGAAACGTGGACAGCTCGAGTTGCCGGATGCGCACGGCCACTCCGACGGCGGCGAGTTGGGCTTGAATCATCTGCTCGAGGGCCGCGTCGCCCTCCACCGTGAGCAAGTCAAACTGTAGTCGCGTCCCCGACGCATCAGGTGTCAAGCCCGCCTCGTCCAAGAGTCGCGCAGCCTCCAGGCGATCGAACGGGATCGACTGCAACGGGAGATACCAGGGATGCTCCGGCGAGACCGGTCCCTCGGCCGCAGTGCCAAATCCGTAGAGAAATGCCTCAACCAGCAACTGTCTGTCGAGCGCACTCGTCAGCGCCTCGCGCACCCGCGGATCGCGAAACGGGTGTCGCCGCAGGTTCCACACGAGGGCATAGACAAATTGAATGGGGTAGTCAATCACTTGGAGTCGTTCGTCGGCCCGCACGAAGGAGGCGTGCGCGGGGCTGATCCCGGCGAAGTCGAGCTCCCCGGACGTGAGTGCCGCAAGCTTGGTCGTTGCCTCGTCGACAATCACGACCACGAACCGCTCGACCTCCGGTGGGCCGAGGTCGGCGGGGAACTGCGGCGCCCGCTCGAAGACCCATCGCTGGTTGGTACGATGCTCCACGAACCGAAACGGTCCGTTGCCAACTGGTGATTGGTTGAACGGAGCAGACCGCACCTCCGAGGGGAGCACTCCGTCGAAGCGATGGGCGGGAAGCATCGCGAGATCGGTCAGCACGTCCGGAAACGTAGGCTGGGCTCTCGCGAACCGCACCCGCACGGTAAACGAATCGACAGGCGTGACCTCAGTAATCCCAGCCAAGTCCCGCGCCCGCGGATATCCAACTTGAGCATCTCGCGCCAGCTCGACCGTGACGCGGACATCCTCGGCAGACGTTTGGACCCCGTCATGCCAGAAGACGTCTCGGCGAAGCGTAAACGTGATGGCGCGGCGATCATTACTCCACTCCCAGGTTGCCAAGCGCGGCACGGGCCGGAGTGCCGAGTCATAGGCTGCGAGGGTCAAGAACAGCACGTGCTTTTGGACGGCTTTCGCGAGGGGGTGCACGGTCAACAGCGGATTGATGGACTGAAGATCGGCGCCGGAGGCATAGAGCACCGTCCGCCCGCGTCGG
>JBFHWR010000202.1:0-7252 GCA_041599395.1 Gemmatimonadales bacterium
ATCGTGGTACAGATCGGGATGCCGCCGCGTCGGATCGACGTGCTCACCAGCATCACTGGAGTCGAGTTCCCGGCGGGTTGGGAAGATCGCGTCATGCACACCGTCGAGTCAGTTGACGTACCGTTTATCGGCCGCCACACCCTCATCAAAAACAAGCGAGCCACCGGACGATTACGGGATCTTGCGGATCTGGAAGCCCTTGGCGAAGAGACGGAACAGCAGACCGACACCTGAGATTCCCACTCAAGGCACACATGATGAGATCCAGGTACTCCACCAGGTGCAGGCGGAGCAGGTCACACGACCCGGCGCGGGAGCCGCGGGTTCAGGTGCTGGATGAGCGCCAGGTGACTCATGCCGGTTTGGTCGGCAATGGTATGTGGGAGAACAGCCGCATGATCCGGACCGATCAGTGTTGCCACGTCGCCCACCTCTACGGATCTCTCCATCCCGATCTCGAGAATGGTGTGCGCCGAGTTAATGGAAAGCACCGGATAGAGCCGGCCCCCGATGAGGACCTCGCACGTGCCACTCGCCGTTCGTGGGTAACCGTCTGTCCGGCCCACGGGCAGCAATGCGATCCACGTCGGTCGCTCGGCGACATACGAACGGTAGAAGCCCGCACTCTCCCCGGGCTCCAATCGTTCGACCCGAACGACGCGGGCCCGCAGCCGGAAGACCGGCTTCAAGTCCGCCAGTTCGCGCATACCGGCACCGCCGGGATAGTTGCCAAATAGGGCGTTGCCAGGACGGACCATGTCCAAGTGCGCTTCGGGAAGGTGAAACAGCTCGAAGGTGGGCGCCGCGTGCAAGGTCCCCAAGGCCAGGCCCCGTGTGCGCGCCCAACTCACGAGCTCCTGAAAGCGGTGCAACTGTACTCGATCGAACTCCAATTCGTGCACGAACATCGTGTACGTGCCGTCTACACGCGCCGTCCCCCTGCTGCACAACTCGTCCACCCACGGTCGGGCGCGCTTGAGCGGCATGCCCTCCCGGCCCATGCCCGTGTCGAGAAAGAGATGCACCGGTACCGACCGCCCGAGCCGGCGCGCGACGCGGTCGATCCGTCGTGGGGCGTCATCGAGCCAGACCGATGCATGTACCCGGTGTCGCGCCAGCACCTCCATCTCCTCTTCCGAGACCTCGGCCATGTTCATAATCGGCGTGGTCACGCCGGCCTCTCTCATGCCCAGGGCCTCCTCGACTCGAACGCAGGCAAGCCCTCCGACCTCGGGAAAGTTTGCGAGCATGGGGCCAACAACCCGGTCGCCCAGGCCGTATCCATTGTTCTTGACGACGGCGAGAATGGGTCGGCCACCGGCTAAGCGGGACGCTTCGCGCACATTGTGCCGAAAGGCCGCTCGGTCGATCTCGATCCAAGGGTCCGGACTGGTCGGGAATGCGCCGCGCATCGCCGACGTGGGGTGGGCAGACTGCATCCCCGCCGAGGACGTCGCGGCGCATGCTCCGACGGCTGAAACGCCAAGCGCGCCGCCGGCCCATTCGAGGAATCGCCGACGTGAGAAGCAATTCGTTTCAGGGAGCGATGTGTGCGGGCCCATGGTCCCTCCAATCGATCGGTCGTGCGGCAGATGAGATCAATGTATCGAGCGTTCATTTGACTGTCGAAGACGCTCCGACCGCTGGCCGAGCGCGATGCTCGACACCTGTCCCCCCACCGTGGCTCCCTCGAGCGGGGCGCACGCCAGCCTCAGAGCTGGCGGCGCAGTAGCGCCGCGGCCGCGTCACGCACGTTGGAAAGCGCTGAGCGTTGCTCGATGTGCTGCGCGGTGATCTCCGTACAGCGCTTCCGGTCTGCCTCAAACGAATGATTGAGCGCCGTCACGAGGTGGTCGCTTTCAGCGAGCAAGGCGATCTCGTAGTTCAGTTCGAACGATCGCGTGTCCATATTTGGTGAGCCTATCACACACCAGCGATCGTCAACGATCATCGCCTTGGTGTGCATGAGCGTTCCACGAAACCGCAAGAGCTTCGCACCCCCGTCAATCAGCGGCCCATGAGTCCGGCGGCTCGCGTATTGGACGAGCTTCGAGTCGTTGTGGGAGTCCGGCAACATGAGTTCCAGATCTGAGCCCCGCCGCATTGCGTCGAGCATCGCGTTCATGAAACGATCCGTGGGCACGAAGTACGGTGTGACGATCCGTATGGACCTCCGTGCCTGCCGAATCAGTACCCAGTAGAGCAACGAGATGTCCGGTGTCGCGTGCGGGCCTCCCAGAATCGGTACGACGCGCGCGTTGCCGGATCGCTCGACCGACGGAAACATCCCAGGGTCCACCAACAGCTCGCCGGTCGCCTCACTCCAATTCTCTGCAAACGCCCCCTGGAGGGCCCGTACCACGGGACCGGTGACGCGAAAATGGTCGTCGCGCCAGTGGGCGGCGTCTTGGGCATCGCCGGTCCACTCCTCGGAAATGCCTACACCGCCGGTGAACCCGAGATGTCCGTCGACGACCAGGACTTTGCGATGCGTGCGGTTATTCCAGCGGCCCAGCCGCCCATAGCGAAGCGGATGAAACCGCGCAACCTGCACGCCGGCGTCCACCATCTGCCGAACGAGCCGGTCGTCGATTTGCAGCCCCCCAAAGGCATCTATCAAAACCCGCACCTCGACAGCGCGCTCTGCAGCTTCGGCGAGCACGTCGGCGAATTCCTTGGCGATATCCCCCACACCGTAGATGTAGGTGAGCAGATTGATGGATTGCTTCGCGTTGCGAACGCTGTCGAGCATTGCGGGAAAGATCCGCCTCCCGTTGACGAGCAGATCGATACGGTTCCCATCATAGATCGGAGCGCTCAGGTAACTCGATAGAACCGTGAGCGGATCCGCGGCGGGCTCGTGCGGCGACAACGTCCATGGAACTTGCATTGCAGGGATCGGACGCGAGGGAAACCGGGTGGCTGGGCGGTTGAATGAATCAGCAGATGCCGTTCAAACTCTGCACTCCCTACTTCCGCACGTACTTGCGCAGCATCCGCGGACCGACTTCCGCTCCATAGATGCTGCCCATGGCATCCACTGCCACGCCTTCGGCTCCGCTCGTACCCGAATTATCCGGGTCCGGCTCCGGATCTGGAATGAAGGCGGTAACGAAACCGTCCTTGACGCTCCCGACCCGAATGCCTCTGGTCCAGCCAGGGTTCCGCCTCGTATTCGACTCCGAGTCAGCGGCATAGAGAACGTCGTTCTCGTCGATAAACAACCCGCTTGGCCGCCCAAACTGGGTCCACGTCGCGATGTGGTTCCCTTCCTGGTCGAAAATCTGGATACGGCTATTCCCCCGATCGCCTACGAAAAGGCGTCCTTGCGAGTCCATGGCGAGTGCGTGCGGATCCCTGAACTCGCCGTTCTCACTTCCCGTCGATCCCCAGGCTTTGATGTAGCGCCCGTCGCTCGTGAACTTCACGATGCGATTGTTCCCGCCGGAGCCGTGCCCGTCTGCCACGAAAATGTCCCCGTTCGGAGCGACCAGTACGTCCGACGGCTGTCTGAACGTGTCCGGCTCGTCCCCGGCAAGCCCTTTCGTCCCCAGCGTCATCAAGAGCCGGCCGTTCGGACTGAACTTCAGTACTTCGTGACCACGCCCGGGCGGCGGGTCACCGAATCCGACGGCATCGGTGACCCACACGTTTCCATCAGCATCGACGTCGATTCCATGCGGCCACAGAATCAGTCCCGCGCCGAAACTCTTCAGGAGGTTCCCCGACGGATCGAAGAGGAGTATGGGATCAACGTCGTCCCTGCCGGCACAGCTGTTCTGCCCGCACCGCTCGGCGACCCAGATGTTGCCGCTCCCGTCCTGAGCCGGATGGACGGCACTCGTCGCTCCCCACGTTCTGCCATCGGGCAACTGTCCCCATATCCCCTCTGCCGTGCGATACGGATTGGGTGCGTGATTCTGGGCGTAAACAACCTGCAGTTCGACCTGAAACGCGACGGCGGCCACGACAAGACCGACAGCTATTCGGCGATGGTGACGCATTGCATACCCTCTCAGATTCGAGTTTTCAACTGCACATTCCGGAACCTCCGCTCGCCGGGGCTCTGTTCGGACCGGCGAACCTCAGACCGGCGCTTCTTGCTTGGCCTTTACGCTCACCACGTGCCGGACGAGTCCGTAAGCCAACCATCCCACAGCGGCTACTGCCGGCACCAACACCAAGATCCGTAGATTGAGCGCCGGCCAAATTACCTGATATTCACGCAGAACACTCGCGCGTTCAGTCATCCAGTGCCAGCTGGAATGCGCAACCAGCGCTGACACAATGATCGTTCCCATCCGTTCCTTGGCAAGCTTGAACAAGAAGTCGAAGATGGGCACGAGCAACACGATTACCAATACTTGGCCAAGTTCCACCCCGAGGTTGAAGGAGAGCAACGACGTCATGAGGTGGGACCCTCCGAACTGTAATTGCTCCCTGAGTGCAAAGGAAAAGCCGAATCCGTGAACCAGACCAAAGGCGAGCGTAATCACCACCCGGCGCTGCACCTTTGTGCCCACGATGTTCTCGAGGGCTGTGTAGACGATAGATGCTGCAATCAGTGTTTCGACTAGGGGAGGAAACCACAGCGCGTTGGGTGCCAGGTTCAGAGCCGACGCGATGAGCGTGATCGAGTGTGCAACCGTGAATCCGGTGACGATCGGAATCAGGGTGCGCAACCGTCGGAACGGTATGACCAGGCAGAGCAGGAACAAGAGGTGGTCGAGGCCGTCGAGGATATGTACGAACCCCAGCTTGACGAACGTGCGTGCCGCTTGATGCCATCGTGGATCGAGTCTCACCAGCCCCGCGTCACCGGTGTACTGAAAGACACGCTCTGGTCGGTTGGGCGGGAGGAACCGCAGTACCGTTGTGACCCTGAGGGCCAGGCGCTCGAGGTTGGGGCGAATCGAAAACTCGGACTTCTCGGCGGAGATCGGATACTGGATCAGGACATCGAGCAGTGCCTGGTTCCAGAAGAGCGACGTGCTCTCCGGCAGGGGCGGACCCGTGACGTGAGCAAATGCCTCCTCGAAGCTGCGGAACGATTGATCCGTCGGAATCGAAGCACGGACGGCCACGAGGTCGTGCTCACGGAGGCGTGCGCCGCCCTCGTGCAGCTCTACATAGTCCTCAATCCACAGGCCGGCCGCTGTTTCGAGGCTCCGGTTGGCGCGGGTGACATCCAAAAACCCCGGCCCACGAAGCGGAAACTCCACGTCACGCATCGCCTCGAGCGGAACGCGTACCAGCAGGTACAGCCGATTCCCGTCGGGCTTTACGAACGCTTGGACCGTGACGTCGCTGGGAATCTCGTGGAGGAACGAGCCGTACGCGCGACCGCCGCCGATGGCTAATGCCAACATGGCGACGCCGATCCAGATCCGCCTGTCCGTCCGCTGAGACATGCCGTCAATATGCGCCGAATGACCGGGAGTCGGGAACCATGGCGCCATTCGTTTCCACCCGTTACGGTTGCCCACTCAGGCGGATATCTTCTCTCGAATTCGAGGGCGGTCGAACACGGGCGAATCATGGACACGCGCTAGTGAGGACACATGGGATGGATGCATAGGGCAGTCACAATCGTGTCGGTGGCACTGCTCATCACCGGCTGCGCGACTGGACAAGGCGAAACGGCCGGCGGTCAGGCTGACGCACCGCTGGCGCCGATGTTCGAAGTAGACCCCCTTTGGCCCAAGCCGCTCCCCAACCATTGGGTGTTGGGCTCGGCAATTGGGGTCACGGTCGATTCACGCGATCACGTCTGGATCGTACACCGGGCGAACTGCACCAGCATGCGAACGGAGTGTGGGGCGGCCACCGATCCCCCGACGGGAGAGTGCTGCGTACCGGCACCGAACGTCCTAGAGTTCGACCAGGAGGGGAACCTCGTCGGATCGTGGGGGGGGCCCGGTGACGGGTACGATTGGCCGTCGTCGAATCACGGGATCACCGTGGACCACCTGGACAACCTCTGGATCGGCGGGAACGGCCAGCAGGACGCCCACATTCTGAAATTCGCCAGAGATGGGACGTTTCTGATGCAGTTTGGGAAGCCTGGCGCCAACCGCGGCAGCCACGACACCGAGAATTTCGGACGTGTCGCCAAAATCGCCTTTGACGTCAGCGCGAACGAAGCTTACATCGCCGACGGGTACGGGAATAAACGCGTTGCCGTGATTGACATGGACACCGGCACGTTCAAGCGGTATTGGGGCGCCTATGGGAACGAACCGGACGACACCGATCTCGGCCAATACAATCCAGACGATCCGCCAGCCCAGCAGTTTCGCAATCCCGTTCACTGCGCCGAGCCATCAAACGATGGCCTGGTCTACGTCTGCGACCGGCCGAACGATCGGGTCCAAGTGTTCCGGACAGACGGCACGTTCGTGCAGGAGGTGTTCATCGCACCGCAGACACTCGGCGACGGATCGACCTGGGATATCGCTTTCTCGAAGGATGCTGAGCAGAAGTACGTGTATCTCGCCGACGGCAAGAACATGAAGGTCTACATCATCGAGCGAGCGACGATGGAGATCCTGACGAGCTTTGGCGACGGTGGGCGGCAGCCGGGGCAGTTTTTTGCCGTGCACAGCATCGCCACCGATTCAGACGGCAACATCTATACGACCGAGACGTACGAAGGCAAACGACTGCAGAAGTTCGTGTACAAAGGCTTGGGGCCCGTCACTCAGAAGAACCAGGGAGTGGTGTGGCCGAAACGGTAGGCGCGTCGGAGAAGCGAACGAGCGTCGCGTTACGCCGTCGACCTTAGAATCTGAATCGCCTGAGCTATCAGGTCTTGATTTTGTTCACAGATATCTCTGAACGTGTACTCGTGCTGCACGTCAGCCTGAACACCGAGCCCCTCAACCGGTATCCCGATGCGTTCTCCCACGCGCGTCGATCTCCGTAACGCCACTCTCATCGTCGCTCCCCGCGGGAGTTGCGTGACACCCTGAGCGGCCGCGTACCATCTGAGCCAGTCCCAGCTCCAGACATTTGCCCCGCCAGCTCCAGTTCGCTCATCGACACCCAGTATGGTCCCGATGCCATGGTCTTTGAACCCGGCTGCGAAGAAATCAGTCGTGCTGTAACACAGTGCATCGATGATCAACACCACCGGGCCTCGATACTTCTGCCCAGTGTCATTGGCTTCCTCGGGCGTTGTCAAAGGGAATCCCTGCGAGAACACCTCGCCTGTCTTTACGCCAAGCTCGAGAGAAGCACGCCATGGTTGTAG
>JBFHWR010000203.1:0-7235 GCA_041599395.1 Gemmatimonadales bacterium
GCCGTAAGGCCGGCGGGCACGCGTTTGGCACCATGTTGATCAGCTACATCCTCATCAAGTTGTCGTTGTTCCAGCGATATCATGCGAAGCGCCGTGTGTTTCCCTCCGCGCCGCCGGTTTTCCCACTCATACCGAATCTGTCAGCCGGTTCGCGGGAACGCGTCCGTCCCCGCCGCCGGTTCGGCACAGCAGCGGCTCGACTTGGCCGGGAGGCGTCATGAAAACCGCTCTGTTGACGGGTCCCGTTCTCTTGCTGGTCTATCAAACAGCGCCGATCCACGTGGCGCCGGACTCGAGTGGCCGGTATCGTCTGTCGTTCGGATACGGTGAAGGTCAGTATGAGATGCAACACTTCAATTGTGCGGGTGAGCTAACGGGCGTCGATGCGATGCCGTTCCGCACGACCGGTGTGCAGATGGACGCATGGCCAAGCGATCGCGTTCGCTTATCCGGATTCGGAGGATCGATCACCGAAGGAGGACGGGCTCGGGGATATGGCGGCCTCGTGCTGGCACTCGAACAGCAGAGCTGGGGAGTCGGTGGTGGCGGCGTGCGAATGGGCGGTCGCACCACGCACGGCGGGAGCGGCGTGACGTATCCGTCCGGCTACCTGAGGTTTGGCAACATCGATCGCCTGCATTTCCGTACAGACATGCTAGCGCCGAGTCCCGTCTATCCAAGTGCTGGCGTGATGCGATTGGGCCTCGGTTACAATCAGGGCCGCCTCGACGGAGTCGGCGCATTCCTGGGCCTGAGCGTCGCGGGCACCGACCCCGAACCGGACGGCGAAGTGGGAACCGGGCCTTTCGGCGAACTTCGCGTCCCTGTCGCAGGAGGCTTCGGCCTGCTGCTCCAGGGAGCGTGGCGACCGAGCCGGCAGTTCCCTGACTGGGGACTGGGAGTCGCCGGCAGTTACGAGTTTGGGCGGTGAGTAGCAGAAATCACCGGGAACAGTGTCATCTTGACGTAGGGCGGGCACCCGTAGCGTATTCCTTGACAGAGCCCTCACGCGGGCAGGGAGAACGCGGATGGCAGCGCTCATCGACTGGGTGCGACGCGCGCTCGAGCCACGCTACGAGATCGACGAGGAGATGGCTCGAGGCGGAATGGGTGCGGTGTTTCGCGCCCGAGATCCTCGGCTCCAGCGCACGGTGGCGATCAAGGTTCTGCTTCCCCATATCGCCACTACAGACACCGCCGAGCGATTCCTGACGGAGGCGCGCGTCTTGGCGCGCCTTCAGCACGCCTACATCGTCCCGGTCCACGAGGTAGGCGAGTCCGCCGGACTCTTCTATTACGTCATGGACTTCATCGAAGGCGCCACGCTCCGACAGCGCCTCGAAGGCGGGCCGCTGCCGATCGCTCAGGCCATGAAGGTCGGCCGGGACCTGCTGGACGCCTTGGAAGCGGTCCATGCACAGGGGTTTGTGCACCGCGATATCAAACCATCCAACGTGTTCATATCGCGGGACCGCACCGTGCTCGGCGACTTTGGTGTCGTCAAGTCGACACCAGCCCCCGGCGCCGACATCACGAGGGCACATCAGATTCTGGGAACGCGGGAGTACATGGCTCCCGAACAGCTGGAAACCGGCGAAGCAACTCCGCCGACCGACCTGTACGCGGCTAGTATGGTGATCTACGAAGCGCTCACCGGCCGCGTCTGGCGTGTGGGAGTGGCGCCGCGACAAGCCGACTGGTCGGGAGTGCCACGCTCGCTGGCAAGCGTGCTCGCGCGCGGCCTGAGCGTTGATCCCCGAAACCGATGGCCTGACGCGCGCTCATACCGGCGCGCACTCTGGCACACTCGGGTGCGGCGTTACCAGTCCCGTACGGTGCTGTTGACGGCTGGAGCGCTGCTCGTGGGTGCGCTGGCGATTAGTTTGCTCCCCTCGGCCCGGCCCGAGCTGTTGCAGGACCAAGGCTTCGTGATTCGCATCGCCGAGCCTGCATATCGAGGGCCGGCGAGCAGCGCATGGCTGGCGGATTCGGTTCCCGAGGCATACGCCCGGCTGATGGCCTCCTCCCAGGACTTTCGCGTTTGCCTTCCTACTGAGACGTGTCCGCCTGCAACCGCTGTCTTACACAGTGTCATCACTGTCAACGGCTCGATGCTCGACTTGCATTTCGAGTACGAGGGCGCGCGTCGAATCGTGGACGTCTATCGGCGTGACTCACTGCCGCTGACCAGTTGGTTACACGAAGTGGACCTAGCGACTGATGCGGGCCTGCGAGTGATGTGGACCGCTAATAGCCCGTTCAAGGAGCTGTTACCTCTGGAGGCGCTTCCCAAAAGCGACGAGGGGTTCGACGCGTGGTTTCTCGCAGAGCAGCAGCTCAACCAGGCGAAGTGGCGCGCGGCGCTCGGAGCATTTGAGATCGCGTTTGCCCGTGACTCCACCTGTCTGCTGTGTTCATGGCGCATTACAGAAATTCAACGCTGGCTGGTCGAACCAGCCGACATGCGCCATCTGACGCGTGCCCGGCAGATGATCGATCGATTCCCGGAGCACTATCAGCAACTGATCGCCGTGCGCTGGCTCCCCCTCGATGAGCGCCTCGACACCCTCACGTCGGCCACCCAAAGATGGCCCGCGTTTTACTACGCCTGGTTCCTCCTCGGCGAAGAGCTATTTCATCGAGGACCCTTGGTTGGGCGGAGCCGTGCCGAGGCTATTCCGGCCTTTCAGCGCACAACCCAACTCCAGCCCAACTTCGGACCGGGCTGGGAACACCTGGCGTGGGCCAGCATCGCTGCGGGAAAAGCGCAAGGGGCTCGTGACGCATTGGATCAGTACGAGGCGTTGGTCCAGCAGACCATCCTGGCGGACGATTACGCCGTCACCATTCACGCGCTTCTGAAGCTAGGCTTCGCTTGGCGATTCTCACACGCCGCTGCCGCCGACGTGGCCGAAGAGGTCCTGGCCGATCCGCGCATCGCTAACTTCCCCGACGCTGGAGCAGGTCCTCGGCTGCTAGGCACGTTCGATTCGAGACAAGGGATGGTCGGGCTGGCCGACATCATGTTGCAAGACCCCCGTGTGAGTCACGATGTTCGATACCGCGCTCGCATCGCAATCGCGCTGGCCTCGCTCGCGCAAGGCCGCGTGCGGGAGGCGCGGCATCAGCTCCGCGAGATCGAGCTGGACCAGCCCGAGCATCGCGAGTTACCCCTATTTGCACTCAAGCTCGATGCGGCACTCGCTCTGCTCGACTCGCAGGCCATCGACATCGACCGCGCCGCGTTGATCGATGACCTGTCCTCATACGAACACGACGCAGGTTCACCCCCAGGGGTTGTGGGTGCAGGGTGGCTGCGATCCTTGCTCGAGATACGAGCGGGCGTGCCCATCTCGCGACATGTCCACCAGCTTCCGGCCTCACTGGCAACCATTGTCCGCGCAGCCGCGGATCCTGATGCCCGGTACGGAGTGCGGACCACGGCTCGCGACAGTTTACCCTTGGCGGCAGAGACACTGCGAGAACTTCCACAATTATCAGTCCAGCACTTGCCCGATGCGTTTTATCGAACGATCCTGAAATTTTTTCGCGCCGGATGGCTCGAGCAGCTCAACCAGGAACTCGCCGCCGCGGACGAGCTGCTGTTCCACGAGGCATGGGATCTCACCAAGCAGTCCCGCAGCCTTCCTGAGGCGGGTGAAATCGACTGGGCCTTCGGCACCTTGGCGCGGTGGAAACGAGCCAACCTGCTGGCCCGCACGCAGCGGGTCGGAGCGGCGTGCCAAGACCTTCACGTCGTTGCGGCGCGCTGGTCCGGAGGTGATCCGGTGTTCCAGGAGCGCGCCGCTTCGGCCAAGGCCATGTCCATCCGTCTGGGCTGCAACCCCCCACAACCGGGCCTCACCTGGTAACGGCCAACCCGTCACCCCGATCCAATGATCGAGCTTAGCGCTCTCGGCCCCGTCGATATCCGGAAGGACGGCTCCCCACCAACCGGGCGTTCGCTGCACCGGAAGAATCTCGCGCTGCTCGCCTATCTCGGCCGGTCGCCCAACCGTACCCGTACGCGGGATCACCTGGTGGGTGTGTTGTGGGCGGAAAAGGAGGATCAGTCAGCACGACATTCGTTGCGCCAAGCGATTAGCGACCTCAAAGCCGACCTCGGCGACGAGCTGTTCGTGACGTCAAGCGACGCGGTGACGTTAACCGACGCGGTCGAGTTCGACTTCGAGCAGTTCGAGACGCTGCGCGCCACGGAGCACTGGGCCGAAGCCTCGCGTCTCATCAGAGGAGAATTCATGGAGGGGTTCTCCGTTGCCGGAGCGTCGGCGTTGGAAGACTGGCTGTCACACGAGCGTGCAACCTGGAGACGTCGCTCGGTGGAAACGATTCTCTCGGCGGCCGAGGAGCGGCTAACGGCTGGAGCGGTTGCGGCAGCCGCCGACCTCGCAAGCGGGGCAATGGCCATGGATGTTCACGCGGATGCCGCGGTCCAGATGGCGATGCGATGCGCGGCAGTCGAGGGCAATCCGGCCGGCGCTCTCGACCTGTTTGAGCGCTTCGTCGAGAAACTGTCCGAGTTGAACCTCGAACCGAACGCCGTGACGCGGCGCCTCGCGGACTCGGTGCAGCAAGAACGACAGTGGCGCATCCCTCGACCGGTGCCAGAAGCCCCGGAGCCGACCCGGCGAACTCCGCTCGTGGGTCGGTCGGCAGAGTTGACTGCGGCGATGATGCGGTGGAGTGAATCGCTGGGCACGAGCGTCGTCAACGTCCTGCTGGTCGAGGGAGAACAGGGCACCGGGAAGACGAGACTCGCTGAGGAGATCGCAGCCAGAAGCCGCTTGGATGGTGCCCAGGCCGCTTGGATCCGTTCGGTCGAGTCAGACAGAGACGCCGACTGGAGCGGCATAGCCGGTCTGTTCCTCGGGGGACTGCTCGATACTCCAGGATTGGCCAGCGCCGATAGTGAAAACCTGGCAGCTGTGGCCGCCATTGTGCCCGAGCTGAAAGAACGATTCACCATCCGATCAGGCGCCACCCCGCCCCCACTCGATCTCGCTGTCCCTCACGTCCTCAGGACCGCCTCTGACGAGCAACCACTCGTTCTAGTATTCGATGACGCACACTACCTCGACCCGCATTCACTCGAGCTGATTCAAGCGCTGGCGCGCGATCTCAAATCCTGCCCAGTGCTGATCGTGCTCACGATGTCACCACAACACCCGCGACCGGAAATCGAAGAGCTGCGCTCCCGCATCGGCAGGGAGATCAAGGGGCTCTCCCTTCACCTGGGTTTGTTTGACGACGAGGCCATCAGGGTGCTGAGCGCCGCCTTTGTTTCTGAATACGACGGCGCCCAGCTCGATCGACTGACGCGTCGGATTGCCGTCGACTCGGGACGGATCCCGTTGCTGGTCGTGGAGTTATTGCACGCCGTGACCATCGGGGTCGACCTGGACGAGGCGACGCCCGATTGGCCTCAGCCCGGCCGCACCCTCGACCAGACCGCGCCCGGAGAGCTCCCGGATGCCGTGATCGGGGCCATCCGGGCTGCATATTGGCGGGCAGCGGAAAACGCGCGGAAGGTCTTGCTCGTTGTCGCCGCCGTTGACGGCCGCGTCTCACGACGCCGGATTCGCGAAGCCAGCGGGCTTTCGGACCCGGCTCTCGACGAGGCACTGGACTGGCTCGAGTGGGAACGCTGGTTGGTGAGCGAGCGACGCGGCTACGCGTACGCCGCGCGCATTGTCCGAGACGTAATCGCCCGCGACATGCTCACCGCCGGACAGGCAGACCGGTACCGCCGCACGGTTGCTGGCGCACCGGAATCATGAGCCCGTACCCGGCTGCGCAGGACCCGCGACGAGCACAGCAATCCGCGCACCTGCCGGGAAGTCGCTGACTCCATGAGCGCGGAGTCCGCAACGTGAGTCGCGGTGCGCTAGAACTGCAAGTGGGCAACCACGCCCGCGTGGTCAGACGGCCAGACACCCTCGCTGGTCCGGTTTGAAACCTCGTCGCCCACCACGACGGCTCGAACCTCCCGAAACGTTCCGAGTCCGCGATAGAACACCAGATCAATGCGGCGGTCGAAGTTGGGAAGCGGATTACGTAGGTCCAGGGCGTGGCAGCAGGTCATGTCTCCCGCCGATGGCCGGGTCTGCTGGAGCCAGGCGTCCACGAACCCCTCATCAATGAGAAGCTGATAGGTCTCACCGACTGGCGCGTAGGTGTTGAGGTCGCCGACCAGGATGACCGGATCTGTCTCAGCCGCCAACAGCGATACCAGCTCTCGGGCCTGCGCCAGTTGTAACGGCACCAACGCGGGTTGGGAGGCGGGTTCCAGGTGCGTGTTCACAAAGCGGACCGTTCGGCCTTCGACACTGGCCGTCACGGCCGCGACGCCACGCGGCACCTCGATCGTGAGCCCAGGACCAAACGGGACAGCGAGCCTCGCCATGTAGTTCCGGCTAAGCGGGTCTGCAACTGTTACATCTTGGCGGGCGAGAATGACATCGAAGTCCGTCAGACGAACATCATCAAACGTCAGTGGTTCACTGCCGGTCACCATGGGAACCTCCGCGTCCGCGTTCTGGACGACCGCGACCGGGCGATACGAGAGCCCCTCTGCGCTGATCGCCTGGAGGAGAACATCGAGGTAATCGAATACCACGGTTTCTGCCGGCTGGGTGCCACCGGCGATGGCGTCGCCGGGCGATTGGATTCGGATCGTCGAGATTTCCTGAAGACCGATCAGATGCGGATTCGTCCACGCGATCTCGCGGGCGATGAGCTGGGCCCGCTTGCGGAAGTCGGTGGCGTACAGTCCCTGGAATGCTTCCGCGGCAAGGACAGGGAGCTCCTCGGGCGACGTCGCTCCTAATACCCGGTCGACGTCGGTACCGACGTAGACGTTGCGCGTCATGACCCGAATGCCCCCCGAGAGGCGGCCGAGTTCTCGGTTCTCGTCCAGCGTGTCGGATCCGGTGAGCGAGTCGTCGGAGCATGCGGCGAGCAGCCCCGTCAACGACACAACCAGAATCGTCAGATATCTGTGAGACATAGTTCCCCCCTTTTTGTTCGACGAGTGACATCCATCGGTCACGCGTGACATTGGCACCGGGGGCGTCAACGAGGTGTCAACGCGTCCGACCGGTGGGGATTGTGGCAACTCGTGCACTCGCCAGCCTCCGCAGGACCGTGCTTGAACCTGGCCTTCTCGAGAAAATTGTCGTGGCACTCGAAACACAGGGCGGGCATCGCCTTGGTGA
>JBFHWR010000204.1:0-7204 GCA_041599395.1 Gemmatimonadales bacterium
CGATATCGTTTACTCAACGAGCCGCTCGAGGCGGAGAGTATCTGCCGGGATGTTTTGGCTCTCGATCCAGCCAACCAACATGCGCTGACCTGGCTGCTCCTGGCGCTCACGGACCAATTTGGGCGAGACAAGGGCGCGACGGTGGAGGAGGCGCGGGAACTGCTGCCCCGCTTCGAGCGTGAGTACGACCGGATGTACTATGCCGGAATCATTTGTGAGCGGCGCGCGAAAGCGTTGCTCAACCGTCGGTTTCCTGGCAGTAGTGAAGTGGCCTTTCAATGGTTTCACGAGGCGATGCAGTGGTACGAGAAAGCCGAACCGCTCCGGCCGGCCGGTAACGATTCGGCTCTGCTCCGCTGGAACACGTGCGCGCGGTTGATCAAGCGCTACGGACTGCATCCCGCTCCGGACGATAAATCCCAACAGATGTTGGAATAGGTAACGCCACCGAGTCGTCTGTAGCTTGGTGATCAAATCCCCTTTTTTTCAGAAATATCTGCTCCCGGGCTTCGTGTTTCAGTCCGTCGTCATTGCGGGCGGATACGGAACAGGACGAGAGCTGGCGGAGTTTTTTCTGACCTACGGACCGCTGGGCGGCCTCCTGGCCATGCTTCTCGTGTCGATGATCGTGTGGAGCACCGTGTGTGCCGTGACGTTCGCGTTTGCCCACGCCTTTGACAGCTATGATTATCGCAGTCTCTTCAAGCACCTGTTGGGGCCGGCGTGGTTTCTCTACGAACTCATCTACCTCGTGATGTTGCTTCTCATTCTCGCCGTGATCGCGGCTGCGGCAGGGGCCATCCTCCAAGAAACGTTTGCGCTGCCGTACGCAGTCGGGGTTATCGGGATCATGGGAGCGGTAGGGTTTCTCACGTTTCGCGGAACCGGGCTGATCGAACAGTTCTTTGCGCGGTGGTCGTTTCTGCTCTACACCGTGTATGTGGTGTTCTTCGTGTGGTGTGTGGCGCGATTTGGAGGCGACATCGCTGCGAGTTTCACCACGGAGAATTTGGCGTGGGGTTGGATTCCGGGAGGGGTGCGGTACGCCGCATACAACCTTGCGGTGATTCCACCCATCCTCTTCGTATTGCGCCATGCCGGTACCACGCGGGAAGCGACCGTCGCCGGGCTCTTGGCCGGACCCATCGCTATCATACCGGGAGTCTTGTTTTTTCTCTGCATGACGAGCCAATATCCTGCAATCCTCGACCGTCCGGTGCCTGCCAACTTCCTGCTCGAAGTCCTGGGGTCGCGCGCGTTTCAGCTCACGTTCCAAGTCGTGCTCTTTGGGACGTTGATCGAGACGGGAACGGGCTTGGTGCATGGAGTGAATGAGCGGGTCGCCTCAGTCTATGCCGAACATGGTATCGCGATGCCAGCATCTCTCAGGCCGATCATCGCCGTGGCACTCCTCGTAGTCGGTGCGCTTCTCGCACGTTTCGGCATCATCGACCTCATCGCCCGCGGGTACGGGACGATGACGTGGTTTTTCCTCGCGCTCTATGCTGTCCCGATGCTGACAATCGGGTCGTGGAAGCTCGTTCGGCGTTTGCCCGCGCGGCCGTCATGACCATCCGGCGGCGAAGTCGGGAGTCAGGTGATTAGGTGTTAGGTGTTAGGTGTTAGGTGTTAGGTGATTAGGTGTTAGGGGTTAGGGGTGTAGCCCGTTCCTGGACTTTGAACAAGTGGAGCCTCACATGAAGCGGATCTCCTCAATTGCCGCTCTGCTCGTCTGTGTCGCGTCGGCCGGAGAAGCGCAGGTCGACGGATCCCTCCTCTCGGGCATGAAGGCGCGCAGTATCGGTCCCGCCGGCATGAGTGGACGAGTCTCGTCCATCGACGTCGTGGTCGCGGATCCCAACATCATCTATGTCGGATCGGCTACAGGTGGCGTGTGGAAATCGGGGGACGGCGGGCTCACGTGGACACCGATTTTTGACGAACAGGGCACGTCGTCCATTGGGGCGGTGGCGGTGTTCCAGGCCAATCCCGATGTCGTTTGGGTCGGCACCGGGGAAGGGAATCCGCGGAACAGTGCCGGGGTGGGGAACGGGATCCATAAAAGTATTGACGGCGGTCAAACGTGGTCGCACGTGGGCCTCGAACAGTCGGAACGCATCCACCGCGTGGTGCTGCATCCCACCAATCAGGATGTGGCGTACGTGGGGGCGCTGGGGCCGAGCTGGAGCGATGGCGACGAGCGGGGCGTGTTCAAGACCGTGGACGGGGGGCAGTCGTGGGAGCGTGTGCTGTTCGTCAACTCACGCACCGGCGCGGCCGATCTCGTGATGGATCCATCCAACCCGAACAAGCTCATTGCCGCGATGTGGGAATACCGTCGATGGCCGTGGTTCTTTGAGTCCGGCGGTCCGGGCAGCGGGCTGCATGTCACGCACGATGGGGGTGCGAACTGGACGAGGCTGGGGAAAAAGGACGGCATGCCAGCGGGTAACCTGGGTCGGTCTGGATTAGCCTTCGCTCAGAACGTGCCGAACGTCGTGTACGCGCTCGTCGAGGCGGAAGAAAGCGCGCTGCTCAGGTCGGACGACGGGGGACGGACCTGGCGCACGCTCAGCGACGAGCCGGGAATCGCGCCTCGGCCGTTTTACTATGCGGACATTCGCGTCGATCCGTTGAATGAGAACCGGCTCTACAGCATCCACGGACGAGCCACGGTCACCGAAGACGGGGGAAAAACATTTCGCACGATCGTCCCAAGCAGCATCATCCATGGCGACGTGCATGAGCTGTGGATTCACCCTATGGACAACCGTCTCATGCTCATGGGCAATGATGGCGGCGTGGGCATTACGTACGACCGAGGCGAGCACTGGCGGTTCGTCGAAAATCTGCCGCTGGCCCAGTTCTATCACATCAACGTCGATATGGACACGCCGTACAACGTGTACGGTGGGCTGCAGGACAACGGGTCGTGGCTCGGGCCGAGCCAGGTGTGGAATGCCGGTGGCATCCGCAACTACTACTGGCTTCGCGTTGGAAGTGGCGACGGATTTGCGACGCTCACCAACTTCGCCGACTCGCGCTACGGCTACAGTATGTCCCAGCAGGGCCGGTTACGACGCTTCGACAAGGTCACCGGCGAACGCAAAGACATCCAGCCTGTTCATCCGGACGGTATGGAACTTCGCTTCAACTGGAATGCCGCCATCAACGTCGATCCGTTCGACTCGACGACCATTTATTTCGGCAGCCAGTTCGTGCATCGCACCGGGGATGCTGGGGAGACGTGGCAGATCATCTCACCCGACCTCACGACCAACGATCCCGACAAGCAGCGAGCAGACGAGAGCGGAGGGCTCACACGCGATGCGTCCGGCGCGGAGAACCACACGACAATCCTTACGATCGCGCCAAGCGCGGTGGAGCGGGGTGTCATCTGGGCGGGCACGGACGACGGAAACGTGCACATCACGCGCGATGGCGGCGGGAGCTGGACCAATCTCATCGATCGGATCCGCGGTGTGCCGCCGACCACGTGGGTGCCGCATATCGAGCCATCCGGATTCGACGGCGGAACCGCGTTCGTCGTGTTCGACGATCACCGCCGGGGTAACTGGACGACCTACGTATACAAGACGACCGACTACGGCCGGAGTTGGCGGAGCCTTGGCACGGACGACATCAGCGGGTTCGTGCACGTGATCGAGCAAGATCCGGTCGAGCCGAGACTCCTGTATCTCGGTACTGAGTTTGGCCTGTACGTCAGTCTGAATGACGGCGCATCGTGGTCCCAATGGACCCATGGGTTCCCGACGGCGCCGGTGCGCGGGCTGATCGTGCACCCGCGCGAGCATGATCTGGTGATCGGAACACATGGACGCGGCGTGTTTGTGCTCGACGACGTGCGGCCGCTCCGCGCACTGGCGCGCAATCCCGCGCTGCACGACAGGGAAGTCCACGTCTTTGACGCGCCGCCTGCAATCCAATACCGGGTTGCCGAGGCAGTCGGGTATCGATCGACGGGTCACGCGATGTTCTTTGGAGAAAACCGGCCATACGGCGCCATGCTGTCGTATTGGTTGGGCGAGAGCGCCGGCGATGATAGCGCCGACGTCACAATCGAGATCAGCGATGCACAGGGTGAGGTGATTCGCGAGCTGGAGGGTTCCGGGCATCGCGGGCTCAATCGCGTCGCGTGGGATCTGGAGCGCGAAGGGTTCGAGTCGCCCACGTCCACGGGGACCTCGACGGAGTCCGGGCCGGCGGTCCTGCCCGGCCGCTACACCGTCACCGTCAAGCAGGGAGAGGCGGCGGCGACGGGAACCATCGAGATCGTTCCCGATCCACGCTTGTCGATATCGGCGCAGAGCCGGAGTGCGAAGTACGCCGCGATGGTGCGTGTCGGCGAGCAGGGCGAAGTTGCCGCGGAGGCCGTCAAGCGCATTCGGAATGCCACGAAGGGAATTGATGCGGTGCTCGAACGCCTCGAGGACCGTGATGACAGCACCTCGGCTGCACTGGCAAGGGAAGGGGCCGCAGTCAAGGACACGCTTGCAGCAGTCTCGGCCGCCTTCGTCAATCCGCCGGCCCGGCAAGGATTATTCACGAGCAGACACACCCTCGAGGCCAAGCTCAACCGGATCTATGGATCGCTCGAAACGTCGTGGGACGCTCCCACGGATGCACAGCGGATCTCCATGGAGCAGGTTGAGGCACTTCTCGAAACGTCGCTCGAGAATCTGAATCGGGTATTCACCGACTACCTCAGGCCCTTTGCGCAACGCGTGGCCGCCGGCGTGGATGTGCTGCCGACGCCGGAACCGCTCAGTCTCGAGTGGAAAAAACCGAAGGGGTGATATGAGGCACGAGACGGGTCGGATCCGGTCCCGAGTTTTCGTATGCGAGGTCGTGCCGGTCTAGTCTCGGTAGAGCGTCACACCCCAAGAAAACGGGTCGTCCGGCGCCTCCGCGTTCCACTCTTCCGCCGAGTGTGAGCCGTCCGTCTCGTAGTGCAGGATGTACGAGCCCGACGGGAGAACCAGACCTCCGTTGAACAGCCGGTTCTTGCGCGCCCCGCCCGCATGCTCTGTCGTGCGATACGTCATCTCCCACACCGCGCGCCCGGCCGCCACGTCTTCGATCCAGGCGTAATCGTACATCTCGCCTCCGGACCCCTCTCCGATCGCGTAGACGCGGACATCGGTCACCGCGTCCAACGTGAAGTGCTGGCTGTGCCGCTGCCCGTCTCCAATGCGGGTCAACTGCGCGATGATCGCCGGATCATTCGCGCGGTTGTAGGGCTCGACCTCCGATGCCTCCACCCCGTCGGGCCGGAGCAACGTGATGCCCCAACCGCTTTCATGCATGGGAGGGGTCGCGTTCCAATCCTCTGACGAGTGCGAGCCGTCCGTCACGAAGAACACCTCATAGCTTCCCGGCTGGAGGGACACCACCTCGTTGGTCATACGGTTCTTGCTGGCGCCCCCTGCGGCCATGGTAGTCGCGTAATTCATGCGCCACACCGCTCGTCTCGTGGCCGTTTCGACGATCCAGCCGTAATCGTACATCTCGTCACCCATTCCCTCGCCCAGCGCGTACACATGGACATCCATCGGTTGGTTCAGTGTGAAACCGGCGGAGACCGCCTCCTCGTCACCCAACCCCGTGAGGCGGACAAATGCCCGCTCGGGCGAAGGCGGCACGTAATCCACCACCTCAGTGGAATGGTCGTCTGATTGGAACGAGACGAACGGCAGGCCCCCCCGGGGCTGATCGCGCTCGGCTCGGTCTCGGGCGATCGCGATGCCGACGCCCACCAGGGCGATTGGGATTCCCACCCAAAGGATGCGTTGAACGAACATGGATGCTCACTGCCCTTGCAAGGGTTTGAGGATCGAACTGGACTCTGCGGTGCCTCTGAACTCCCTACGGGACCGGATCCTCGAAAGATTCTCGCGCGGAGCGGGAATTCGGCGGTGCTGGGACCGCGACACCCCACGACTGGCCACGGTTCATCGCATTACCCATCTTACGCTTCCGTTTGAGCTGACCAAACAAAGATAGGGGCGCTACCAATGAGAAAGTCCGTCGGGAAGTGCTGGTTCCCCATGTTGCTGCTAGCCGCCGTCTCGGCCCCGTTGGCCGGCCAGGACCAATTTGGTCGGTCGGTGGGCGTCGCTGGCGACGAGGTGTTCGTCTTAAAGGCGAATCCGGGGCGCGGCCCGGCGGCTGTGTACGTCTTCAATCGGTCAGAGTCCGGCGCTTGGAAGATTTCCCAGCGGATCGCTGCGCCCCGTGGGGCCGTAACCGGGGAGGGCCTGAGCCCGTCCATCGCTGCCTCGGACCATTACCTGATGATTGGGAGCGGCGACCCCGAGGGTCGGGTCGGTGCCCACCTGTTCAGTCGCGACCCGGACAGCGATCGCTGGCAAACCGCCGCGTCGATCCTGCTGGAATCCGGTGTGAGTCCACCCGATTCGTCGAGCGATGGGATTACGCTCAGCACGGTGATGCGCATTCTCCAGCCGCCCAGACGGATCGTTTCCGTCGACGGACGCCGGGCGCTGGTTGCGGTCTTGGGCCGGTCAGGCCGCGTCCGAATCTTCGAGGGCCAGGAAGGCTCGGAGTCCTGGGCGAGCGTGGCTGAATTCGCGAGTGACACCACGAGCGACGGGTTCGGGTCTGCCGTCGCGCTCCGTGGCGATGTTGCGCTGGTTGGCGCCCCGCGGCGCGGAGCCACCGGTGCAGTGCATGTGTACGAGCGGAATCCCGTAAGCGGAGAATGGCGGGAGGGTCCGCTGCTGCGTCCCGCCGACGTCACGCCCGCAGCCGGATTTGGCAGCGCAATTGCACTCGACGCACACGGCGCATGGATTGGCGCTCCCGGCTTGGACCGATCGGCAGGAGGGGTCGTTGCGTACCGCGTCGATCCCTCCGGCGGCGGGTGGGTCGAGACAGCCCGGTTCCGTCCCGACAGCGGTTCTGCTCCTGCGCGGTTTGGCTCCGCGATCGGTGTCGCGGGTGGCGAAGTCTGGGTGGGCGCGCCCGGAGCGAAGGAGGGGCGGGGGCTGGTCTACCGGTTTGCAATGTCGGGAAACCAATGGCAACGCGAGATCGTCGCGGTGTCCGGGCTTGAGGAGCGCAACGGATTCGGGTCGTCGATTGCGCTTGGCGACAGAGTTGCCGTCGTGGGCGTACCGGGCGCGGACGGCGGGCGGGGTCGGGCCGTGGTGTTTGCAGAGAC
>JBFHWR010000205.1:0-7138 GCA_041599395.1 Gemmatimonadales bacterium
ACGTCGTTTTCACGCGACGAGCAGACCTCGAACTCAAACTCGGCTCCGGAGGTGCCGTTCGGCCCGAGGAGAAACACTCCTTGCCCGTACGCCGAATCACCCCGGATCTCGACCTGACCGCGCACGAGAATGATCGGAAAATGCCCATAGCACGGATCGTTCGGATCGTTGGATCCCCAGTTGAGCGGGTGATCGATGTTGCATGTCCCGTCCGGATTGTGACGCGAGCCAATCCAATTGTCGCCCGCGTCGGACGGCAGCCCGTTGGCACCAATTGGCCCCAACGGATCCAGCGGGTCACCGTGGGCAGCGGTGTTGGGATACGTCTCCGGCCCGACGATACCGATCGTATGATCGGCCATGTCCTTGATCTCCTCCCACGTCAACGCCCCGTAGGTTTCAAACGTGGCGTCCGACATCGAGGTGTCTTCCACGATCGGCGGCACCCCGTCCACGCCGCCACCCGACAAGTTCAAGTCGTTCACGTCTTCGACGATGATCCCAGGCTTATCCTCCGTGGCACACGTTGGGTCCCAACCAGGAGGATTGCCTTCTATGCCGGTGAGTGTGGCGTTGTCCTGCATCAACACGCCTCCACGAACCGTCGCCGTACTCTTACAACAACTCCCGAGCGAGCCTCCGCCACCCGGCGTCACCCAGAAGCTCACGGCGCGGATCGCTCCCTCTCCGTGCCGACCCTCCGCAATCACCTGATAGAGCGGCTGGTCGCCGTCGTCATATCGCCTGTACACAGTCGCCCGGTATCGGTCACCGTTGACCAGTGTTCGCCACGGCTGAACCAGGCTGTCTCCCGGCTGCAGGCCTTGCACCAACGAGTCCAATGTCGTCGTCGTGTCGTTCCACAGCGCCAGCGTCTCGTTGAGCCCAGACTCCGCGGCGTAGACGGCGGCTGCTCCCTGTCTCACGGAACTCGATGCCATCCGCTCATCCACGGCGGTGCGGAGCGCCGCAACGGCCAGGATGGCGAGGACTCCAATGGCCAGTACCACGGCCGGAAGGGCGATACCTCGTCGATTCGTCGTCACACGCTATCTCTCCTGACTGCTGGTCCCCCTCGGGAAACGCCGTCCATCTGCCATCCCGCGAGGCATCACCCTCTCAAGTACGCAGCAGTACGGAGACTGTCGTACCGGACGGTCGGTACCACGCCTCCGGACCCGCCCCGAAGCTTGCCAAACGTCTCGCCCCGGATCACGATCTCCACCGTGTGAACGGCCAGCGGGTCCGTTGTCGCGGCGCCAAGCGCATCGTACGGGAGGAACTCGAGTCCGCCGAGCGCCGGAGCGCGCAGCGGACCGGCCATCTTCTGGTATGGCGCGCCGGGACCGTCCTTCCGTCCCAACCACCAACGCCCATCCTTCAGAAAAGTCCCGTATTGCACGACGCGAAAGCCGCGAATGGGACCGCCAATCTTGATGCCGGTAGTGTCGCCCGCGAACTCGATCACCCGATCGGGCGACGCCCCCCACCGACACGACGACAGGCCACCACCCGACGACCACTGGTTTGTGATTTCGATGATGCCCCAGCGATCGTCAGCGTCTCCCGTAATCCCAGCAGCGAAGACCATCGCGCTGTCTCCGACCAGCGCCCCAAAATCCCCTTGCATGTGCGAAAGGCCGTAACGAGGCTGCGAGTTGTGCTTCTCGCATACCGTGCCGTACCACGTCACCGAACGCACCATGAGCGATTCCGGGCTCATAGCGTAGATGTCGCCGCCCGCAGCCGACAGCTGACGGAGTTCCGACGACAACACCACGAGTGCCCCTCGCAGATTGTCCCGCAAGTCCATGAGTTCGCGCTGGTGACGGTAGTTGGTGTTTTGGCCGCCAATCAGCTTGAACACGCTTCCAATGATCACGGAGGCGAGCGTCAAGTAGACCAGCAACTCGACAACGGTGAACCCACACCGATCGCGTCCGACCGCTCTGGACCCGGTCATAACGTGTCGGCCGCCGAAAAATGCATCACGAGACTGTCGAGAACCGCGGGTCCGAATCGGCTGCGACGCTCAGCCACGAGGACCACTATCTTCGGATCGACACCGCTGACGTCCCAACTCATGGGATGACCGTCGACCGTCGCCGACCCGCTCGTCACGCCGGCATATCCTTGACTCGCGAGCTGCTCCATTTGGGTTTGCATCGCAGCCCAGGTCGTGAGCTGGTGCTTTCCGTCACCCAGATACCTGGCGGCTTGAAACGTGCCCGCCACCAGGCCCAAGAGCGAGCCCGACAATATGATGATGGCAACCAAGATCTCCACGAGGGAAAAACCGTCGCTGCGGTTGCGCAATGGGGCGCGAGCCTCGATCACCGGTCCACCCTGCCCAACGGTGTGAATGTGATCTCCTTGACTCGCCCCGGGACTCCGAACCGCACCGTGGCATCTCCAGCCTGACAGGCCATACCCGCGCTCGTCGTCCGAGTGGTCGGAAGACCCCGCCCATCGAAGCACAACAAGGTTCGGTTGCTCGTCACGGAGACCCTTCGGTTGGCTAGATTCCGGACGACGCCAACCGTGTCACGGGGCGCCGTCGCGTTGGTATCGACCTCGATCCAGAATCGGACGCTCACCGGATCGACGTGGAACTCGGTGACGCGTCCCAGGCGAACGGCGGACGCCCGCGCAAGTGCGTGCGCGAGGACAAACTCGCGCGCCGCGCGTTCCAGCTCCTGGCGCTGCCGCCAGTGAACGGCGGACGGGAACAGTGTCGTCGCCAAGATCCCGATCAAGGCGACAACGACCAGGAGCTCGATCAGACTGAAGCCGACATTTCGCATGCGTTTGACCCCGGTCATCGCAACAGCTATGCCACAGTCTAACCTTCTGAATTACAATGAGTTATGACTTTGGTCACAGGACGGGGGTCTGCCACTTTGCCTGTCGGCACAGTAAAACGCTGCTGGTGCCGCCCAGGTGGTGTCGGAAGCGGGCCATCTGCACCGTTTCGGGACAGTCGCAATCGACGCGGGCCATTTGTGGGACGTGATTCCACCGGACGAGCCAGCGAATCGGGATCCAACGTTCTATAATTCAACGACTTAGTGCGGACCTCGCGGCGGCACATCAGTTGCCATTCGCAGGGCTTCGAATGACACCCGGTTGTTACCGTATCTCAACCACAGGCTATCGAGGGAGCGAATCGATGAATGCTGGACACTACAGGATTGGCGCCGCTGCCATCCTGCTCTTTGGAATGTCGGTCGGGAGCGCGGCCGCTCAGCAGACCATGGTGCTCGACAACGGCGACCGGTTGACCGGCCAGCTACAGGACATAACTGACGGAGTCTGGACCTTCAAGCACCCAGGGGGAGACGTCAAGATCCCTGCCGGCAGCATTGCGTCTTTTGCGGCGCCGGATCCCATTGGGATCCGTCTGGCAGACGGGACCATCGGAGCCGGGACCGTGACCAGTTCCGGCAACCAACTGCGGATCGCGTTTCAGGACGGCGCAGCGCGCACCGTGACACCGGATGCCCTGGCGGCGATTGGCGCCGCGGATGCGCTCGACGCATTGGAGCCGATCCAGGTGGGATACTTCAGCCCGCTGGATCAGTTTTGGGAAGCGACGATCGGGTTGGGGTTTTCAGACAAGAGCGGAAACAGTCGTTCGCGCGGACTGGGTGCAGATTTCGAAGTTTCTCGTGACAGCCCCAAGGACCGGCTCACGTTTCGAGCGGGCCTCGCGCGCGAAGACTCGCGCGTCGGCGCCGGCGGCGACTTCGAGCGGGTCGTCGAGAAATACTACGGATCGCTCCGCGCGGACGTGTTTTTGGGGCCGCGGCTCTTCGTGTTCGGCGAAACGCGGCAGGAGCGTGACAAGTTCCAAGACATCGACTTGCGATCCATCTACAATGCCGGTTTCGGATTCCAGGTGCTGAAAACGCCGATCACTGACATCAGGTTCTACGCTGCGGGCGGCGCACGACGCGAGGACTTCACGTCGGGTACGGACACCAGAACAGTGGGAGTGCTGACCCTGGGTGGCGCATTCCGCCGCCGGGTCGGTCCGGCCGTGTTTCGATGGAACGCCGACTTCGGACCCAACATCGAGGATTTCAGCGACTATCGGTTTCGTTCCGATGCGAGCCTGACCACGACCGTCCTCAAGGGGGTGGGATTTCGTCTTGGTATCTTGAACGAGTTGAACAACCAACCGCCGGCCGGAGTGAAAAAGCATGATATGCTGATCACGACGGCTTTGACGTATTCGATAGGAGGTTGAAAAGGTGTTAGGTGTTAGGTGGTAGGTGTTAGGTGCTAGGTGCTAGGTGTTAGGTTAGGTGACGGATGCGGAGTTGGGAGCGAGGGACTGATTGCACTGTGTACTTTGCACTGTGCACTCTACTGGACCGAGTGCTTGCGTACTACGGTCCCGCGCACAGGTACCGCTCCCGACTCCCGTGCACCAAGATCTCACATACCGCCTGATATCGGGAAGGCGAGCCCAGCTGACAACAAGAGGGCTCTGTTCTTGAAATCGCCGAGGCTGCCGGTGACATCATTGACCTCGGTCAACCCCATATCGTAGGCAACATCGAACAGCAGCCACCCGGCGCCGATGCCGAAGGAGACGCCGCCTCCCATGCGAAACCCGACCTCGAGCGTTTTGGTGGCGACACCCAGGAGTGAATCGTCACATCCCAGCGTAACGAGAACGGGACCCTCGAAGCCGGTCAATTGGCACCGAATCTCGTAGGACAAGGCGGGACCGGTGAAGACGTGGATGTCACTGCGGTGAATTGGGAGTTTGAACTTGAGCAGCGCCGGCACTTCGATATATGCCAGAGCGAGCGAACCCTGTCCGGCCGGATCCTGCGAGCCCTTTTCGACATAGAGTGCCTCGAACTGCATCCCGAGCACTTTGTAAAAATCCACCGCCACGAGGGCGCCGAAATGGGATCCCGTGCGCCGGGAGACGCTGAGCGGATCACCGGATCCGTTCAGTCCTCGGTGGATCGCGCTGCTCAAACCGCCCTTGACCCCAAGTGCCGTACGCTGCGACAGACCAACCGTAGGGAGCGTTGAGCCAATCACTACGACGAGCGCGACGAAGCTGAGTCTCTTCATGTTCTTTCCATCCTGAGAGGCCATTCGCAACGGATCACTGGCATCGGATAGAATAGGTGATTCTACCAAAGGAACTGTGCGCTACGTCACAATGGCCGTCCACGACAGCCCGGTCGTATTACCTCGTGGCTGCCCCGATGACGGCCCCGATGAGGAGAGGGATCAGGTTCATGAACGACAGGGCGAACGCCCCGAGCCCGGCGATAGCGGTGGCAAGTTGCCCCAGCACCGGAATCCACCCGAGCACGCCCCCGAAGAAGAAGGTGAACAGCCACAGCAGGATTCCCGGCAGGACGACAGCCGCCACGGCGTTCCCGACAGTTCCGGCTTTTCGTCCGCCAACGAAGCCGGCAACGAGTCCCCCCAAGAACGGAAGCCAGAACAGCGCGGCCGACAACCCGATCATCCACGCCATGGCGGCTGAGACGCTGCCGTGTCGTGCAACTTGATACGTCATTCGAGGTCTCCCTTTTGGTCGAGGTTGGCGCGAGCCCCGTTGCCGTGGCTTCGCTGGCATATACTACGAACCACGAGACCCGGGGTTTCGGTCTCATGGGGGCAACGGTGATGGCCCGAGCGGGTCACCTTGACGTGTGGGTGGAAGGACTCATCGTGAGCGATGCGTAAACCGACCCTGCAGCGAAGACGAACATGGGCTCTCGCTGGCTGATCACAGGAGCGGGCGGGCAGTTTGGCAGCGTGTTGCTGGACCTGCTCGTGCGACGCGGCGAATCCACCGTCGGGCTCGTGCGTCGCGCGACACCTGATAGGTACCCGGGGGAAATCGCGTACGCCGATATCCTGGACCACGCGTCCATCACGAAGATCGTCAACGAGGTCACACCGGCATACGTGGTCCATGCTGCGGCAATCGCGAGCGCTCACACGGCCTATCAGAACCCCGCGTTGGCCAAGCGGACCAATGTCGACGCGACGGCGCATCTTGCGCGCGTGGCCGCTACAATCGGGGCGCGTTTTACATTCGTGTCCACCGATCTGGTGTTCGATGGCACTGCCGCGCCCTACGACGAAGATTCGCCGTTGACGCCGTTGTCCGTGTACGGACGTACGAAAGCGGATGCTGAGACCCGGGTACTCGACATCGGTGGAGTCGTGGTCAGGCCGGCCATCATGTACGGTATCCCGGTGGGATCACAGCGCACCGTGTTTACCAGCCAGCTGAACGCCATCGCGACCGGATCGTGCCTCGAGCTGTTCGAAGATCAGTTCCGCACGCCGATAGCGCTCGAGGACGCTGCCGCTGCCTGCGTGGAGGTCACCGCGAGTGCAGCATCCGGTGTCTTTCACCTTGCGGGCCCGGATCGTCTGTCGCGTTTCCAAATGGGACAGATCATGGCGCGCGCGCTCGGGGTGTCTGAATCCCATCTCGTCGCCACGCGCCAGCGCGACCTCGATCAGCCAGAGCCTCGTCCGGCGGATGTCAGTCTCTCGTGCAGGCGGTTTACGAAGTTGTTCGGCCATGCACCGGGCCGACCGATGTCCGTGGTCATGCAGGACATTGTGCAAGACATGAAATGAACGACGCACCGCGGAGGGACGGGGCCGCTGGCCGTCAGCTCGTCTACGTCTTCTGTCTCAGCCGGCGCACTTCCGCTCGGAGAATGAGTAGTTCGTCTTCCATCTCGTGGTATTCGGTCACATCGCGCGCTACCGCATACAGCAGTCCCGAGTCCGGGTCCGGAAAGGATGTCCAGTGGAGATGCTTATACGATCCGTCTTTGCAGCGATAGCGGTTGCGGAACGAGAGCGTGGGAACGCCGGTCGCCAGCTTGTCCACTTCCCTCAAGGTTTCCGTGCGATCCTCTGGGTGAATCAACTCGACGAACGGCTGCTCCATGAGTTCGGCGGGCGTGTAGCCAAGCGTTCGCTCGAAAGCCGGGTTGACATGTTTGAAATAGCCGTCGACACCCGCGATACAGAACATGTCGAGCGCAAGCGTAAAGAACTTTTCGAGATCGTGCTCCGGGTCGGGAGCCGGACCAGTCGTAGACGCTACGGCGCCACATTCCGGACAAAACTTGGC
>JBFHWR010000206.1:0-7137 GCA_041599395.1 Gemmatimonadales bacterium
GTACTCGGCGGACTCTCCCGACACAACCGGCATCAGCCCCGTCTCAGCATTCTGTTTCTCAACCAGATCCTCGCCGACCTTCCCCTTCACCTTGCGACTCAAGAACAGCTTGAGATTGGAATCGAGTGAGTTCCACGCCATTGAGTATTCGGGCCCCAACAGCTCGGCGGAAAGACGGAGACCGGCGCCGACGTAGCTCCACGACGTGGTTGCTTCACCCAAGACGGTGAACCCGTCAGCGGTTTCGAACTCGATGAGCACGCTCGCGAAGTCTTCGGACGGTTGACGCGTGTAGTCGACGTCCTTCCCCATCGTTTGCGACAGCTGTTTGGCATAGGTCGGTCGCGTCCATTTGAGACTTGCGATGTGACCCGTTATCCGAACGGGCCGAACGCTGGAGAACGGCGCGCCGGGTTCCGTGAGCAGGTGCCAGACCAGCATGGCGGAATGGCACATCATGTCGTTCAGCACCCCGCCGCCCTGGAGCGTGCCCCGCCAGAACCACGGTGTGTGCGGACCGCTATGCTCCTCCGCCGCGCGGGCCAGGTAGGGACGGCCGGTGAGTGTGGCGCCGCGGGTCCACAGGAGCTGTTTGCCACGCTCGACCTGTGGACTGAACAGTTGATTTTCCAAGTACGCGGTTTGGAGATCGACCCGTCGCGCGAGATCGCACACGGTCTTGGCTTCGGCGACGGTTCGTGCCAGCGGTTTTTCGCAGGCGAGCCCTTTCAAGGTTCCACGACCGTTTTCGATGGCGCGGACGATCTCTTGGACGTTTTCGACCCGTGCATGGTTGGGCCCGCAGAGCCAGATGGCGTCGATCGACGGATCTTCCACCATCGCAGTAAGCGACGGGTACGCCTGTGCGTTCCCAACGTCCAGGCTCTGTGCGAGCTTTGCGGCCTCGCGGGCATGCTTCGCATTGGGACTCCAGACACCCTTGACGTCTCCGTCCCTGACCGTCTGGAACGCCTGGATGTGGAAGCGTGCGTTGAAGCCGCTCCCGGCGAACCCCACCCCAAGTCGATTGTTGCTCATGAGAGAGAAGCGGGATTCGGAATAGAACGTTGAACGTTCAAGGTCCGACGTCCATCGGTCGAGGGATACTCAGTATTACACATCTTTCGGGAGTCGGGAGTCGGGAGCCGCATTGGATGTTGGTCGTTGAATGTTGAACGTTCTAGACCCGTAACGCACCGCGCCGAATTTGGTCGACGGCATAGTCAACCGCTCGCGCGGTCAGGGCCATGTAGGTGAGCGAGGGATTCACACACGCGGCGCTGGTCATGCAGGCGCCGTCGGTCACGAACAGGTTGGGTACCTCGTGCGCTTGGTTCCAGCCGTTCAGCACACTGGTGCGAGGGTCGCGCCCCATACGAGCAGTGCCCATCTCATGGATCCCCTCGCCCAACGCGTAGGGAGCAGTGTATTGCTGGATATTCTGTCCCCCGGCGGCATCGAGCATCTCGGCCGCGGCCGCCGCCATGTCGATCCGCATGGCTTCTTCGTTTGGACCTAGCGATCCATGGATGCGGAGCGCGGGTATCCCCCATTCGTCAGTGACTGTAGCATCGAGTTCGCAGAAGTTGTCGTATCTGGGCAGTACTTCGCCGAACGCCGTAAGGGACATGCGCCACGGCCCGGGCTGGCGGAGCCGCTCTTTGAGGTCTTTGCCAAACCCTGCGGACGCCGCGCCGCGACCCCATCCTTCGCGTCCCGCACCGCCTTGGTATCCGTAGCCGCGCAAGAAATCGCTCTGTGAGCGGGCGTCGAGGTTACGGAACCGGGGGACGTAGATGCCGTTGGGACGGTGCCCGAAATAGTAGCGGTCCTCGTAGCCGTCGAAGTTGGCCCTCGCCCCCACCTTGAAGTGGTGATCCATGAGGTAGTGACCCAGCGTGCCGGAGCCGTTGGCGAGGCCGTTGGGGAAGCGCGGTGTCCGGGTGTTCAGCAGGATGTGCGTCGAAGCCAAGGCACTCGCGCAGAGGAACACCAGACGGCCGCGGAATTCAATCTCCTCTTTGGTCTCGCGATCGATGACGCGGACGCCGCGTACCCTGTCCGTTGCTTCGTCGTAGATGAGACTGTGGACGATCGAGTTTGGCCGAAGCGTCATACGCCCGGTCGCCTGAGCCGCGGGAAGGGTGGACGAGATGCTCGAAAAGTACGAGCCCGGTGTGCATCCTCGATCACATGGGCCGCAATAGTGGCAGGCAGCGCGCCCTTTGTGGTTCTGGGTCAGCACGGCCGATCTGCCAATCGTCATGGTGCGGCCGGGAAAGTTCTGTTCGATGGCGGCACGCACGTGACGCTCAACCACGTTCTGCGGCATGGGCGGGAGGAAGCGGCTGTCGGGCAATTGGGACAGCCCGAGTGCTTCTCCGCTGATGCCAGCGTGTTCCTCCACGTAGTCGTACCATGGGGCAATGTCGGCATACCGGATGGGCCAATCGATTTCGACGCCCTCCTTGGCGTTTGCTTCGAAATCGAGGTCGCTCCAGCGGTACGACTGCCGGCCCCACATGATGGAACGCCCCCCAACGTGGTATCCCCGGATCCACAGAAACTTGCCGCGCCCCATCGTATACGGGTGTTGCCGGTCGTTCACGTACCAATGGGCCGTGTATTCGTTGAAGGGCCCCGCCTGGGATTGCATCGGATAGTCTTCCGCCCACCGCTTGCGGTTCCCCCGACCGCGAAACGCGGCCTCCCAGGGGGGCAGGTGCTCGGTTTGATAACTCTCGCCGGCGACGACCGGGCCGCCGCGCTCGAGCACAAGCGTGTTGAGTCCCTTTTCGGTGAGTTCCTTGGCGGCCCAGCCACCCGAAATGCCAGTCCCGACCACGATGGCGTCGTAAATGTCTTGACGCCGGACGTGGGGTGCGGCCGGCACGGCGGCGGGGTGCGGGTGCGTGTTGTCCGTCGCGACCGGAAGCGTTAGGCCCATGCGCGCCCCACATCCGAGACAGGCACGTCGCTGTCGTAGCGGCCCGGCCATGCCATCCACAGCAGTTCTTGGGAGGCGCCGATCTCCGATGTGTAATACCCGGCGAGCGTGAGTTCCTTGAGCGAACGGAAGAACGGCGGGTCCGATGCGGGCCGGTTTTCGGCATCGGCGTAGGCTTCCGTATCCAGCTCGGTCAACAGCGCCACCTGCTGCGCTTCCGACAGCGCGATGAAATCCATCCCGTGCGCTGTCGTGGCGCGCGCCTCCACTCCTGCGAGACCGGCGAGAAAGCGGTCGCGTTCGGCGTCCGGTAACCAATCCGCCAGCATCTTGTCGATGAACTCATGAGCGCCGGCTGACCGAGCACCGGGCGTGTCCGTATCCGGAATGATGAGATCGACGAGCGTGGCCACGAGTTCTGCCTGATCGGGTGAGAGCACCTTGAACGCGTAGGGCCCGCTCGAGCTGGTGCGACCGCTACACCCGGCTAACAGCGCTGAAACGGTGGGGGCCGAAACGGCGCCCCCGATGAGGAACCCCACACGCCGCAGTGCCTCGCGCCGGTCGATGTGATCGAGCGGCTTGCGACCTGAAGGGACCGATTGGCTCGAGGTACGGGCGGGTGTCATGTGGGGCTACTCCAGCGCCGCGGCTCGGGGCCGGGGGGCGAACGGGACGGACGGGACCAGAATCGATTTTCGGACACGGAAGCATACGCCGCGGGAGCAGGCATGAAAAGGGTGGTCGCGTTACAGGACGCCTACCAACAAATTCTTAGACTAAGAGATGTCACCGCGCTCCGCGCAATTTAAAGATGGATTAAGATCTTCCTATTAGGTCTTGACAACGGGTGTCAATCGGTGTGATTACATCGGGTTCAATATCATTGATCTCAAAGCAAAGCAAGCAGTGATTCCAAGTCGTATCTCCTAGCAGAATAGCAACTTACCTTTTCTCCCGAACCGGAGGGGCAGAATATGGCTAAGCTTCGTCTCGGACTATTTGCGTGTCTCGTCACTGCACTGAGCGCCGGTCCGCTCGTCGCCCAGACTGGGAGCATCACCGGGCGAGTGGTGGACGAGGCGACGTCGCTTGGGGTTGAGCAAGCGGCGGTGGCGGTCCAAGGCATGCCGGGCGTGGTGCTCACCGACGCCCAAGGAAACTTCACGATCACCGGTATTCCCGTAGGAAATCAACAGGTCACGGTTCGGTACATCGGGTACGGTCCCGTCACCCAAGCCGTGACCGTCAGGGCGGGACAGGCGTCGACGGTGATGTTCAACATCCGGCGCCAGGCGATCGCGCTCGAGGAGCTCGTCGTGACGGGCTACGGCGCCCAGCGTCGTGTTGCAATCACCGGATCGGTTGCGTCAATTGACGCAGACGAGGCCAACGTCGGTGTGGTCACGAATGCCGACGAGATGATTCAGGGCCGCGTCGCCGGTGTGAATATCACACAGAACAATGGAGAGCCGGGCTCCGGCACGCAGATTCGAATTCGCGGGGGGACGTCGATCAGCGCCAGCAATGAGCCGCTCTATGTGATTGACGGCGTTCCGGTCCTGAACGTTCCCGCCGAGCCGGGTGGGATCGGCATCGGAGGGGACCCCGCTCTGGCGCGGAACCCGCTCAACCTGATCAATCCCAACGACATCGAGAACATTACCATCCTCAAGGACGCCGCGGCGGCAGCCATCTATGGCGCCCAATCCGCAAATGGCGTCGTCCTCATCGAGACCAAGCAGGGCGAGCGGGATCGGGTGGGATTCGAGTACAACGGCTATGTATCCGTCGCGTCGGCGGCGCGGTCCTTGGATCTGCTGAACGGGGCGGAGTACAGGCAGTTCATTCAGCAGCAGGTCAACGAAGGGAATCTCGATGCGAGTCGGCTCGACGGGCTCGGGAGTGCCAATACGGACTGGGAGAAGGAAGTACTCCGCACCGCGGTGACGCATAACCACAACATTGCGTTCACCGGTGGGACGGAGTCCACGCGCTATCGTGCGTCCTTGAACTACATGAACCAAGAAGGCGTGGCGCTCAGCAGCGCTCTCGAGCGTTTTCAGGCGCGTCTGAACGGGACACACTACGCGTGGGATGACCGGCTGCAACTGCGTCTCAACCTGACCGCCTCGCACGTCAGTAACGACTACGTGCCGTTTGAGGATACCGGCGGATTCGAAGGAGGCGTTTTCCAGAACGTCGCGGTCTTCAACCCCACGTTTCCGGTGATGGTCACCGACCAGGCAACCGGCAAGAAGGAATTCTTTGAGATCGGCGGAGGCCGGCAGTCGGTCCGGAACCCGGTTGGGGTGGCGGAGCAGACGGCGGACTTCTCGGGCACGACCCGTGTGCTCGCGAACTTGCGGACTCAGCTTGACATCACCGACAACCTGCAAGGCCAGCTCAGCATTGGCGTGGACCGTAACGAGAGCACTCGGCGCACGTACTTCCCCGGATCCAGTCCGGTCGGCGCAGAGTGGAATGGGCGTGCCCTGCAAGAGAATCGTGAGATTACGGCAACAACACTCCAAGGTCTCCTGACGTACAATCGGAGCTTCGGCGGCTCGCACAATGTCGAAGTCGTCGGCGGATACGAGTTCGCGGAGTTCACGATCGACGGGTTCGGAACAGAGACCCGCGATTTTCTGACGGACGCCTTCAGCTTCGACAACCTGACAGCTGGTGCGCAACCTCAGCCACCGTTCTCATCCGCCGAAGAGAGCCGCCTCATCGGCGTCTTCGGACGGCTGACCTACGGGTACCAGGATAAGTACTTCCTCACCGGCGTCTTTCGCCGCGACGGATCCTCAAAGTTCGGGGCCGACAACAAGTGGGCGTCGTTCCCGGCCATTTCGGCGTCGTGGCGGATCAGTGAAGAGGAATTCGCTCGGGGCGGACTCTTCTCAGAGCTGCGTCTCCGCGCGGGATACGGCGTGCAGGGCAACGAGGCCGTGGCCCCGTACTCTTCACTCATTCTGCTCGAGCCCAGTGACGGTGCGAGCTATCCCTTCGGAGAAGTCAAGACCGTAGGCGTGGCGCCCGTCACGAACCCCAACGCAGCGATCAAGTGGGAGCAGACCTCACAGTTCAACGTGGCGATCGACTACGGGTTCGCCGACAACCGGTTCGCCGGCAGCTTCGAGTACTACATCAAGAACACGGACGATCTGCTGCTCGAGGTGACCGTGCCACAGCCGGCGATCGCCTCGACGCGTCTCCAAAACATCGGCGAAGTCAGGAACGTGGGATTTGAAGCCACATTCGACGCGTTGCTCTTCAACACCTCGGGGTTCACCTGGGACGCAGGATTGGTGTTCTCGGCCGTGAAGAACGAGGTGAAGAACCTGGGCGGCCGTTCCTTCATCACCAGCGGCTTCGTGAGCGGTCAGGGTCAATCCGGACAGGTGTCACAGCGAATTCTCCCCGGCTTTGCCCTGGGGACGTTTTACGGGCCGGAGTTCGTCGGGGTCGACGATCAGGGCAGACAGCTGTTCAACGACTACGATGACAACGGCAGCCTGGTCGGGCAGACTACGACGCTCGCGGACAACGATTTTGTCCCGATCGGCGATGCCAATCCGGACTTCACGTTCGCCCTTCGCAACCAGATGACGTTCGGCAACTTCGATGCGAGCGTGTTGCTGCGGGCTGCGGTTGGGCTCGACGTGTTCAACAATACCGCACTCGTCTATCAGACGAAGAGCAATGCGCTGCAGGACAAGAACTTCCTCAGGGCGGCGCTGAACGACCCGGACGCCATCACCCAGCCGGCGATCTTCTCATCCCGCTGGATTGAGGATGCGTCGTTCTTGCGGCTCCAGAACATCACCATCGGATATACGTTCGAGCTGCCGCGCTACTTCATCGGCGCGGGCCGTACGGCGCGGGCGTATGTGTCGAGCGACAACCTGTTCTTGCTCACCGGGTATTCCGGTTACGATCCGGAAGCGCATTCGGACGCCGGCATAGCCTCGCGCGGGATCGATTATCTGAGCTATCCGCGCACGCGGACGTTCACAGCGGGCATCGGCTTCCAGTTCTAAAAGGGGAATTGGAGGCGACGTGATGCGGAGAGCTTTTAACGACAACTTTGGGGATATAATGAAGACAAGACGTTCCCATTATTCGATCATAGGCGGGAGGCTTTTCACGCTGGCGCTGGTCTCCCTCTTTGCCTATGGCTGCAC
>JBFHWR010000207.1:0-7134 GCA_041599395.1 Gemmatimonadales bacterium
GTCACCCTCTCTGCAGCATCGGGCCAGACGGTGACGGTGGATTACGCGACGGCGGACGGCACGGCGACCGCCCCCGGCGACTACACGGCGATCGGGACGACGACGCTCACCTTCAACCCGGGCGAGACGACCAAGCCGGTGACGGTGGTGGTGCAGGGGGATGCGCTGGATGAGGCGAACGAGACGTACACGGTGGATCTCACCAATCCGGTGAATGCGACGATCAGCGATGGCTCGGGGCTGGGCACGATCAATGATGACGATCCGGAACCGACTGTTCAGTTTACGAGTGGCAGTCAAAACGGAGCGGAAAACATAGGTTCCATGACGATCACGGCGGAGCTGTCTGCCGTGTCGGGTCGCGACGTCACTGTGCCGTTCACTCTCAGTGGCTCTGCGACCGAGGGCGCCGCTGCCGACTACACGATTACACCGAGTCCGGTGACTATCACTGCCGGCAACCTCAACACGACGATTACGATTACGGTGAACGACGACACTGACGACGAGGGTGACGAGACGGTTATCGTCACTATGGGGGCTCCGACGAACGCGACGCCGGGGACGACGACGGTCCACACGGCGACGATCACGGACAATGATCCGTAACTCGTGGCGCGGTCTGTTCGGGCTCCATGGGCGTGGGACACGGAACCGTTTGTGTAGAAAGGGGTTTGACTCACGTTGCCAGGCCGTACGAGGCCTCTCCAAAGGGCTTCCCGGCGGCCGGAATGGCCAAATACCACAGCCACCGCAAGTTTGGTTGGCCTACTATTAATAAGGCAAGTTTATGATCTGCCCTCACTGCACCGTCGGCGAGATCTCGCCAGATTCCGGTGAATGCGTGCTTTGCGGCGCATCACCCAGCGGCCAAGTGACCGTGGATAAACCCGTGGTGGATGAAACAGTAGAGACTGTCCAACGCGAACTCGAGGGTCGGTTCAGGATCGCGAATCTCATCGGCCGTGGGACGAGGTCCGTTGTGTTCCTGGCGCAGGACATGGAGCGCGACAAACCGGTCGCCGTGAAAGTGATTCCGCTTCAGCGCGGGCTGTTCCCGGACCTCAGCCGATTCGACAGAGAGGCGCGAGTCGCGGCCTCGCTCAATCATTCCCATATCGTCCCAATCTTCGATTCCGGCTCCACCTCCGCGTTGTTGTGGTATTCCATGAAGTACGTGAAGGGTGAGTCGCTCGCGGACGTGATACGCGAGTCTGGGCGCCTCGACTTGGAATTCAGCCTGACGATTATAGAACAGGCGGCGAGTGCGCTCGACTATATCCATCGCCGAGGCTTGGTACATGGCAATGTAAAGCCGTCGAACATTCTGCTTGACAGTAACCAGTGGGTGCGGGTCAGCGACGCTGCAGTCATGGGTGCATTCGGGTCGCCGCCGGGGGCCGCCGGAGGCAAGGGTGCAATAGGAACGCCCGAGTATGCCGCGCCCGAACGATTCCGGGCTCGTACGGGTAGTGCCAGCGTCGATCAGTATGCCTTGGCGGTCGTGGCCTATGAATGCCTTTCTGGAGCGTTGCCCTTTGTCGGCGATGCACCGGAGGAAATCGAGCGACAACATCGAACTGACATGCCGCCGCTGTTGAGCGCTGTGCGAGGCGATATTCCTGGGCACGTTGACGAAGCGATACAGCGTGCGATGAGCAAGGCCGTTGTCGAGCGATTCCCCAACGTTTTGGATTTCGTGAGCCTGCTTCGGGGCGATTGGGTGCCGCAGGATGCCCTGCCCCTGGTGCCCGAAGAAGCCGCGGGGCGGCCACAGGTCGTATTGATCGACCAATCGGCTGAGGCTGACGAAGAGGATGGGCTGCCACCCATCGTGCTATCTGCGCCAAAAGGGCGACGGTTTCGCTTCAGTTATCTCGTCTTGGCGATCCTGGGGGTCATTCTGGTGGAATCGGTCATCCTCTGGCGTCGTCCAGCTCCGGTTTCACCCACTGGGCCCGAGCTGCGGATGGTGACTCCCGAGACATTCACAATTGAGACTCCGCCGCTCGCTCCGCGGGCGGAGGGTGGCACGGAAGCCGCTCCCACGACACCGCGCTCTGCTGACCCCACGCCGGTTTCGCCGCAGAACGAGCCTCCAACCCAGGGGTCTCGCGTAGGCGCGCGTCCCGCCGGGGAGGGCGATCCCGTTCCAGTGAGAATCCCTCCTGTTCGAGAACCGGTTGAGCAGCCGGTCACCCGGCCTCCAATCAGGACGGCGGAGCCAAGACGCGTTCCGCCGACGCCACTCGAGGCCAATGCCGGGCAACTGTTCATCAATTCCAATCCGTGGGGACAGTTGTACGTCGACGGTGAGCTTGTGGGCAACACCCCCAAGGGAAACCTGTTGTTGACTCCTGGGACTCATCACATTCGCGTGTCGCGAGATGGGTTCCAGCCGTTTGAGATCGAGGTCGAAGTAGCTCCCCGTCAGCAAATCCGACTCACCAGCATCGTCCTCAGGCCGGTGCGATGAGTTTGGTGCGTCGCCTCGTCCTAGCTGTGCTGGCCGCCGGATTGTGCTCGCCACCCGTCCAGGCACAGTCCGCCGCGGAGTTGCTGGAACAGGGAATTCGGGCGTACCAAGATCTGGAGTTCGATGCGGCCGCTGCCTTATTGCGGCGCGCGCTCGTCCCGGATCCCGCAGCCGAGACGGAGCCAAGGGTGCAAGCGGATGCACTCGCGTATTTAGCAGCGACCGAGTTCTTTCGTGGCAGGCCCGTATCTGCGTCGACGGCCTACCGTCGATTGGTCCGGTTCGATCCCCGCTATCGACCCGACCAGCTGGTCTTTCCTCCGGAAGTCACCAACCTCTTCGAGGAGACGCGTCGCCAGACGAAGGCCATCAAGGTCGATCTCGAACGCGATGTCACCATCCGAGTGGGTTTGGACCGGTTCTCGATGCGGTTGCTGTCCAGTTCGCTCCATGACGTGCGGGCAGAGATCAGGGCGGGCGACGGAACGACGATCCGGCAGTTGTATAATGGGCCAATTGCGGACAGTCTCGATCTCGGATGGGACGGTCACAATGGCGTAGGCGAGGTAGCGCTTGGCGGACACTTCCTGAACGTGGCGTCCCTGGACGATGATGGTCGGGTCCTAGGCGTCGTCCAGATACCACTTGCGGTTGCTCGTGTACGGATTGACACGCTCCCGCATCCGGCTCGGCCCGCCGATTCGCTATTTCTCCCGGAAATCCGGGCGTCCGGGCCCGGACTCGAGGCCTTGGCCGGCGGCGTGTTGGGTGGAGTGGCCGTCGTGGCGCTTCCCACACTGTTCGCCTCCGGCTCCGAACCGTCGGGAGCGCGGTTCGCGGTTGGCGGAGTCGTGAGCATCGCCGGGGTGGTCGGGTTCCTGTCGCGGCGCCCGGGCGAGCCGTTACCGGCAAACGTCGCTGCCAACGAAGTGGTGAGACGAGACTGGCGTCAGCGCGTGTCGTCCGTCGAACAGGAGAACGTCCGTCGCCGTGCAGACGTGCGGCTCCGCCTCACAGCAGGCCGACCCCTGGCAGATCAACGCAACTGATCGTGAACGCGATGATGCGGGCAGGTTGTGGATGCGGCGTTCTTGTCGTCGTCCTCTTATGTGAGACACAAGCTCTGTTATGCCAAAGACGAATCGAGCTGGCGGCGGGAGGGACCGGAACAGTGGCGCGCGTCTTTCCAGAAGAACCCTCGGTGACTGACCGGCTGAGCGGACTGCTGATCGGAGTGGAGGTCGGGGCTGCCGTCGGGCGCTTTTCGATGAGCGCCCGCTATTCGGAAGGAACCGTAAAGTCGACCAGATTGGATGTGAGCCAGGACGTCGTCGACGGTGAGTTCTTACTTGGTCTCTCACTCGTCGAGTGGTTGACGGTGAAATTCGGGCCGCACGTGCGCAGTTTTACGTTTTCGGATGGTGCACGGCGACGTTGGCTCTTTTGGGAGGGTCGCGTCCGCGCTGAGGCTCGGCTGTTCGATCGATGGCTCCGGAGCTACGCCGAGGGTTGGCGGGCGTTTGGAGCCGACGTGAGCGGTCCGGATCCTTTCAAGTTTGGTCAAGGGGCTGAAGCAGGTCTCGAAGGGCGCCTCGCAACGTCACCGTTCTGGGCGCGGATTGGGTACCGCATCGAGCGTAGTGCGCTTACCGGCGTCACAGCCTCGCAAATCGTCGAGCAGATTCTGATTGGGGTAGGGGTGTCGCGATGAGACGGATGCTGGATCAAGGACGCTAGACGCTCGATGCGCAGTCGACTTTCGCGTCGCTAGCCTCCGGCTGCAACTACAGAATCCGGCATTGCTCATTGCATCCAACAATTCACCCATTCATCGTCTCGCGTCTCGCGTCTCGCGTCTCGCGTCTCGCGTCTCGCGTCCAGCCTTCTGCGTCCAACAACACAAAGAGCCCGACACTCAGTGTGCCGGGCCCGCTTGTGATTGGTGCAACAGCCGCGTCGTTCCGTTACTCAAGCTCTCCCTTGCGGCGTCTCCGCGCGGCAGCACCGCCAATCCCGAGGAGACCGGAGCCGAGCAAGACCATGGTGACCGGCTCGGGGTTCACGACTGCTCCGACGCCCTGTACCTGGAATATCACGTCGTCGAAGTCCAAGTCGCCGCCCCCTTTGAGGTCCTCGAACCCCACGCGATACGTGCCATTCCCTAGTGCGATCACTTCCCCGTGAACCAACCCGTCGGAGTTCCTGTAGCCCTCGCCGAGATAGAAGGTCTCACCCGTATTACGAACGTAGATCCCGAAAATGACCTCCTGACCTACCGTGAGACCGGTGAGTTCCACGGTCGTGCCCGTGCTCACCCGATTGGAAAACAGGTTCTGCGTGACGTTGCCGATTGACGCGAAGAACTGCACGTCACTCGTGTAGCCTGCTTCCGACTCGAGGAACGTGACGAGTACTGTCGTTCCCGTTGCCTCGAGGGTAGTTCCCGGTAGCCCCTGCGCCTGTAACGGGACGTGAGAGCCCAGTGCCAGGACAAGTGCGACTCCGAATGCTCTGCCCATCAAATGTGCGAACTTCCTCATACATCCCTCATTCAGTCCAGCCAGCGCCCCTGCCGGCGTGAGCGGTGTCCGAAACTGTTTCGGACAGCCGATTCTGAGAGCAAGTTGTTTGCCAAACGCTTTCCGGGGGATAACAATGAACTGTAAACCATTATATATCAATCACTTATGAACTTTTTCCGCCGGCACGCGCCAGTTCCGGCGCGACCGGGGACGCCTCTACACCGGGATCCGAGGGAAGATGTTGTGGAAGTGCGACGACAGGGTGCGGGGTGAGGTATACACCGCGAAGAAACCCCGCACAGGAATGTGATCTGCATCACAAAAAACTGCCTGATTCGAGAGATTTCGTTCCGCGGAGCGACGTGACGGTGTTCAGTGGCGCTTTCGCGACACCCGGTGTCCGCTCACTCCGAGCCAGATCGCGACAATCGCCGATATGAGTCCCAGGATGATTGCCTTTGCGGTTGGCGCGGTGAATTGGCCGCGGTTCTGTTCGGCCACCTCACCGCGGACCTGGAGTGAATCCAAGACGAACATGGCGATCGAGAGGACCAATAGGCCCCCGAGAACCCAGCATGCGATCGACAGCACCTTGACCACCGGCCGATGCCCGAGAAACGAGGCCACGGCGATGGCGATGAAGATCCCCAATAGGGGGGTGACGAGGGTGTTCAGAACGATGCCGGTTGCGCCGAACCGCCAGCCAACCTCGGCGAGCCGGATCGGCCAGGTTCGGGTCACTGCGTCGAGCAGCGGTGTAAGCACCAACGCGGCGGCGATCGGATACCCCGCCCATAGAACGTGGTGCGTGCGCAGTTGCGATGTCGTAGCCGTGACGTCCTCCTTGGGTGGTTGTGGAGTCGGGTCTCTGGCCGCCCCAAACTAGCGAAGCATTGTGGCTCGGTCCACCGAAAACAGTGACGTACACTGCAACTCCCTCGGGATCTCCCGTATCTTAGGTCCGCCAATGCCGGAATTCATTGTAGAACAGGTCCGCAACGGGCTGCGTGAGTCGAGCCACCGGGTCTCAGCCGCGGTCGTCAGTGCTGACGGGTCGCTCGCGCTGTCGTGGGGAGACCCCCATCTCGTGACGTTTATGCGGTCGGCGGCGAAGCCGTTTCAGGCTTTGCCCCTGCTGCAGGATGGTGCGGCGGAGCGATTTCACATTTCACCCCGGGAACTGGCTCTTGTCTGTGCTTCACATAATTCTGAACACACCCAGGTCGATCTGGTGCTGGGGCTCCTGGAGCGCCTGGGGTGTTCTGAGTCCGATTTGGCATGTGGACCGCACCCGTCTCTGGGGCTCACGTACTCAATACCTCCTGTCGCGCGCGATCTCCTGTGCCCCCCGTCACCGGTCGCAAACAATTGTTCCGGCAAACACGCGGGTATGCTCGCGCTCGCGCGCCATCGCGGCTGGGATACGCTGGGATATCAGCAGCGCAGCCACCCGGTGCAGCGGCGCATCACGGAGGAGTTAGCACGCTGGGCAGCGGTGAACGTATCCGACATCGGCCAAGGAGTTGACGGATGCACCGTGGTGTCATTTGCGCTGCCCCTTTCGAAGATGGCCGGTGCGTTTGCGCGGCTGGTCGTGAGTTCGGGAGACGCGGGGCAGACGGTCGTCAAGTCGATGACGGCGCACCCCGAGCTCGTGGCAGGTCGAGGGCGCCTTTGCACGGCCCTCATGCAGGCTTACAACGGGAACGTAGTTGCCAAGGTCGGTGCGGGAGGCGTGTATGTCGCAGCGATCAAAGACCAAGGTCTTGGGCTGTGCTTGAAGGTGGAGGACGGACATTCAGGTGCAGCGATGGTAGCGTTCCTCGCGCTGCTGGATTCACTCGCGCTCGAACCCGCTCCCTCTCAAATTCTCGCCCAGTTCGCGGAAATGCCCGTCCTCAACACCAAGGACGTGCAGGTAGGTGCACTCCGGGTGGCGCATCCCTCGTCGATTTGATGACGGTTGCGGTAACAAGATGAAGCCCAGCGCCCACAAGCAGTGTAATCTGCCGAGACGTCGTTCCTGTCCGGAGCCAGGTGTGCCGAGGTGAGCAAGCCGTGACACTTGTGGATCGCGCAGTCATTTCGGTCGTCGCTGGGACCGGCGGCGCGGGGTGTATGTCCTTCCGTCGCGAA
>JBFHWR010000208.1:0-7112 GCA_041599395.1 Gemmatimonadales bacterium
CAGCTCTGTCCCGTCCCCGTCGGCGAGGTCATCGGTGATCCCCGGAACAAGCTGGCGCAAAATACGGTGGCGCTCGGCGTAATCACGTCGCTGCTTAGTATGGACTTCCGGACGCTCGAGGACGCATTGAAGCTGCAGTTTGCACGCAAAGGCGACGCGGTGGTCGATGAGAACGTCACAATCGCACGAGCCGGCTTCGACTACGCCGTGCAGAACTTCAAACCGTACGCCAACTCCATCCCGACCGGCCCCAAGCCGTTGGCGGTGTGGAGCGGGAACGAGGCGCTCGCCATGGGGGGAGCCGCGGCGGGCGTCAAGTTCTATTGCGCCTATCCCATGAGCCCCTCGACCGGAGTGCTCCATTGGATGGCGAAGAACGCGCGTGACTTGGGGATCATGGTGCGACAGATCGAAGACGAGATCGGTGTCGCAAACATGGTGATCGGTGCGGCGCACAGCGGGTGCCGCGCCATGTGCGCCACCTCCGGTGGCGGGTTCGCCCTCATGACGGAGGCCATCGGGAGCGCGGGTATGATGGAGATCCCCGCCGTGTTCATCAACGTGCAGCGCGCCGGTCCCTCGACCGGTGTTCCCACCAAGACCGAACAGGGCGACCTGTGGCAAGTCCTGGGCGCGAGCCAGGGTGACTTCCCGCGCTTCATCGTCGCTCCGCAAAACGCGTTGGATGCCTTCCGCACGCTGCCGGAGTTGTTCAACCTGTGCGACAAGGCGCAGTGCCCCGGTATTGTCTTGAGCGATTTACTGATCTCCGAAGGCACCTTCAGCGTTGATCCGGACGACCTGGACATGCGTCCCGCAATCGACCGGGGGGATCTGATCACCGAGGCGGCCCCGACAAACGGGTACAAGCGTTACGAGAACACCGACACTGGGGTTTCTCCCCGTGCCATTCCCGGCATACCGGGATACGAGCACGTGGTCGCTACCGACGAACACGATGAGGACGGTATCCTGATCAGCGACGAGTTTACCAATCCGCACAAGCGTCGCATGATGGTCGAGAAGCGCGCCCGCAAGTTTCACCACGTGGCCAATGGGATCGCGCCGCCCAAACTGGAAGGACCAGAGGACGCCCCTATTACGCTGGTCGGGTTTGGTTCGACCTATGGCGTGATCAAAGAAGCGATCGAGTTGCTCGCTCGTGGCGGCATCACGGCCAATCACCTACCGATCAAATGGATCGTCCCGCTTCATGCGGAAGTGGTCAGTGAGATCCTCTCCGACTGCGAGCGCACTATCGTGGTGGAGAACAATTACTCAGGCCAGTTCTACCGCTACTTGCGGAGCGAAACCGGCTTGAGCTTTGGCGGACACATCCGGAAGTATGACGGCGAGCCGTTCATGCCCCACCATATCGTCGATGGGGTGGTGCAACACCTCGCCGAATCCATTGAAGGCTACGTCCCCACCCAGGAAGTCATGGTTTAGAGAGGACATGCGATGACCGGAGGAACCCAAACACCCGTGCGCGACAAAGGCGACCAGGTCGCCCCGTTGAGCGCAAAGGACTATAAAGGAAAGGTCGACCCGGACTGGTGTCCCGGCTGTGGTGATTTCGGGGTGTTGCGGAGCCTCCAGAAGGCGTGCGCCGAGTTGGAGCTTCGCCCTCATCAGATCCTGACGGTGAGCGGGATCGGCTGTTCGTCGAACTTGCCGGGATACTTCAATTCGTATGGCATGCACACCCTGCATGGGCGCGCGCTGGCCGTAGCGACAGGCGCAAAGCTGGCGAATCATACGCTCACGGTGATTGCCACCGGAGGAGATGGCGACGGGTACGGCATTGGCGGAAACCACTTCATGCATACGGCCCGCCGTAACATCGATCTCACGTATCTGGTAATGAACAACCAGATCTATGGCTTGACGACGGGGCAGGTCTCTCCCACGAGCGTGGAAGGGATGAAGACCAAGAGCACCCCGTTCGGCAACGTAGAGCGGCCGGTGAACCCCATCACCAGCGCTATCATGAACGGAGCCACGTTTGTCGCCCGCGGGTTTACGGGCGACCAGAAACACCTTGCGGATCTCATCATGCAGGGGATCGAGCACAAGGGATTCGCGCTCATCGATATCTTCAGCCCATGTGTCACGTTCAATCTCGACAACGATTATCCGTTTTTCAAAGAGCGCGTGAAGAAGCTGGAGGACGAAGGCCACGACCCCAAGGACTGGAAGAGCGCCTGTGAGAAGGCGATGCTGTGGGGCGACACGATCTACACGGGTGTGTTCTTGCAGCTGGACGACGTTCCTTCACTTGATTCCCTCGAGCCGGTACTCGAGAAAGGCGGCCCGCTCGCGACTCGCAAGCTGGGGTTGAGCGCTGAGCAGGTGGAGAAGATCATCGCCCGGATGAAGTAGGGAGCGCTGCCTCCTGGGCCTGGCCGTCAACCGGTGACATCGCGGTGCGTCAGATCGGAGTGCTTCGGACGAGAGGTCCGGTCACCGGGGTTCCTCCGTGTGTAGGTCCCGCTCTCATCATCACAACGCGACGCCGTATCATCACCTCGTGACAGCATTCCTCTGACCCCAAGGATTTCATCTGCAAGCACCACAAGACGCTTGTAGCGTGTGAATTCGGGAATAATTACCCCGAAAATCAGCGGTTTGCTGATAGCACGTGACAGAACCACAAGCCATCTTTGAGAGTCTTGGATCGAAGACCGGGGTTCACAACCAACCAGACGCTGCATTCCGACCGAAACTCTCGCGGAGGTAATGGCATGGGTGCAAAGAAACGAGTCAAACGCGCGAAGAAGGCGGCGGGGAAGAAAGGGGCGTTTGCGAAGAAGTCGCTGGACGTGCAGGTCAAGGAACTGCAGGACTCGGTGCGCGAACTCAAAAGCATGGCCGAGGGAGTTAGGCCGCTGTGCTACGAGTGTTCCTGCGGACCATGCCTCGAGTGCTGGCAATGTCGGATCTGCACGAAATGCAGAATCTGTAAGGTCTGCAAACCGTGCGAAATCTGTAAGATTTGTAAGGTTTGCGACCAGTGCTACGAATGCGGGGTGTGCCAGGTCTGTTTGGAGTAGGCTCGGCCCTCTGGCCGTAACGCGGATTCGCCAGCAGCCGGAACTCAGGCCACTGAACCGGGGCAGCGTTCCGACCTGACGGGTACTCGTCAATCGATATCCCTCACCTCTCGGGCGCGCGTTCGGCGCGGGCCCGGCGGCGAGAGTGTGTCCCACGTTTGCTGCCTAACCAACACATCTCCCTGGAATTAGAATAGGGGTGTCTCATCAGGGAGCTACCCATGGCCGCGATCCGATTCAGTCCATCCGCTACGGTCACTCGTACCGAGGCGGGTGTACTGGTCCACACGGATCTTGGCATGCTCCAACTCGAAGGGGATGACGCCCGGTTCTTTGCGGAGTCGATGCTCCCGTTGCTCGATGGATCACGCGACCGAGCAGGTGTTACCGAGCAACTCGAGGAGTACTCGCCCGAGAGCGTCGAGGCGTTTTTGGGGGTCCTCGAGCAGCGTGGCTTGCTGGAGGAAGTCGAAGAAAAAAGCGCGGACGCCGCCGTCGCCCGGGAAGCTCAGCAGCGCGAGTTCTTCCGCCAGTGGTCAGAACAACCGGAGCAGGTCACCGCCGCGCTCCGCGACGCGCGTGTGACCATCGTCGGTCTCGAGCCCTGGGGAGTCACCGCCGCCACGGCCCTCGCTGCGGCGGGACTCGCCTCGATTCATCTCGTGGACGACGCACCGGTGGTGGAGACCGATGCTCCTGAGCTGCACGTGGGGGGTAACGACGCTGACGCGGGGACGTTTCGGCGTGACGCGTTACGCATGATGCTGCAGAATACCGCTCCCACCTGCATCGTGACGGCCGACTCGGTACACGTGAACCCCGACGGGTTGCTCTCCGTCGGTGATCGGAATGTCGACCTCATCATTGGTGCGTTGCCGAGCGATGAACTCCTGCTCCTTCGAGCCATGGCCCGCTCTGCTCACAAGACTGGGACACGGTACTTCTCCGCGCACCTCGACGGTCTCGCTGCAGTGCTCGGCCCGGTCGTCGCCCCGGGCGAGACCGCCTGTTGGAACTGCAGCCGCGTGCGGCTGCTCGCCAACTCCAATCGGTATGATGCAGAGCGTGCACTCCAATCCACGCTGCTGACGGAGCGTCCCCGTCGACGACGTCGAACGCACTTGAACCCGATGGCGCCAATGCTGGGACAACTCATGGCGCTTGAGGCAATCAAGCTCGTTTCGCGCTATACCCCGTCCGGTCTGGTTGGACGGCAGCTCGTCCAAAACTTGGTCACGTACGAGACCAAGGTGCATTCCGTCGTCCGGCTGCCGTGGTGTGCAGTGTGTGGTGGCGCCGCTGCCGCCACACCAGCGAGTGGTGGTCCGTCGCTACCCGAGGAAGTCGAAGGAGAAGATGACGAAGGGAATCTCCCTGCCTTGGATCGCACACGCGATCCGACGGAACTGCGCGAGCGGCTCGCGGGCTGGGTAGACGAGCGTACCGGAATCGTCCGGTATCTCTTCCTCGGAACGCCCGACGCAACCGAGCCGGATTTACCGGTCACAGCTTCCGCCATCCTGGCCCGCTACGAACGTTCGCACGGCAAAGACGAAGAAGCACAGATTGCGTCCGGCAAAGGGCTCGAGCCAACAGACGCGATGGTGGGCGCGGTTGGCGAGGCCATCGAACGGTACTCGGCAGGCATCTATCGCAGGGCGGATCTGCTGCGTGCATCGGCAAGCAATCTCGATGAGGATTTCCTCGACCCACGCCACCTGTGTCTGTACCTGGATCATCAGTTCGATCAAGTGGAATTCCCGTTCGCCCGGTACGTGCCGGACAAGCCCATTGAGTGGACGAGAGGTCGTTGGCTCGAAACGGGTGACGCGGTGTGGCTTCCTGCCTTGCCTGTGTATTTCAATTTTCGAGCTGCTCCCGATGAGTTGTTTTGCCAGGTGACATCGAACGGGCTCGCGGCCGGCGCGAGTGAGGATGACGCGGCGCTCCGTGCCACATACGAGTTGATAGAGCGGGACGCGTTCATGCTGACGTGGTTGGCCATGCGTCCTGCCCAGCGATTGTTGCTTGACGAATCGGTTCACCTTGGGGTGCGTGAGGTGGTCCGGCAGATCCAAGAGCGTGGTGGTGACGTCGAACTGTATCTCCTGGATGTGGGGCAAGCGATTCCGGTGGTTGCCTGTCTGGCGATCGGCGACGGGAAGAACTGGCCCGGGCTCACCGTCGCGCTCTCCGCGCATGCGAGTCCGGCGAGAGCCGTCCGCAAGGCCATCCTCGAACAGGGTCACGTCGGACCCTATGTCCGGCGCATCGTTCGAGAGAACAAACACCAAGTTCCCGAGCAACCCGATGACGTCCGTTCACTGCTGGATCACGCGTTGTACTACAAGGAGCCCGCACGGCTCGAGGCGGTCGAGTTCATGCGCAGCGGAGTGGCCGATGGCATCCCCGTTGCAGACTTACCTGAACCGGAAGACGACTCCTTGACGGCGGTCATGGCGCAGCTAGCGGGCGGTGGGATTCGCGTTGCCGTAGCTGATGTCACCTCGCCCGATGTCAGGCTGGGCCCGTTCCGGGTGGCGCGGGCCTTGGGTATCGACGTGCAACAGATTCACTTCGGCTTTCAGAAGCGACGGTTGGCAAACCCACGGCTCCATGCAATGCTGACAGACGGTCTCAATCCTCACCCCCATCCACTTGCCTGAGACACCGCGCGCCATGCGTAACGATCCGGATCTCGCTCGTCTCTACCATCTCAACTCGTCCAACGTTCGCGCGAAGCTCACCGACTTGAGCGTGGATGAGGATCGGCATCCGTTTCGCTTCCGCACGTATCCCGGGTCGGATCGGATCGCATTGCCCATTCCCGAAGAACAACTGTCGATGTCGCTCGGCGACGCGCTGAAACGCCGCAGATCAGTCCGCGATTATGTCCTCAAAGACCTGAAATTCTCGACGCTCTCGGACATCCTGTACTACGCCTATGGCGTGATGGGGTATCGAACCATCGAGGGCGAGTGGACGTGCAGCAGACCGTCACCGTCGGCGGGAGGACTATACCCGCTCGAACTGTACGTTGCGACGCAGCAGGTGACCGGGCTGTCAGACGGTATTTACCACTATGATGCGCGGGCTCACGAATTGGAGACCCGCCATTTGGCCCCCGTGCACGCCGAGTTGGCTGACATGACGATCGGTCAGGACATGATCCGGACGGCGAATGTCGTCTTTGTGATGACTGCGATCTTCGAACGGACCATGTGGAAATACGGACAGCGGGGCTATCGCCACGTCTTTCTGGATGCGGGACACTTGGGACAGAATCTGTACCTCATCGCCACCGCGATGCGGCTTGGCCCTGTGGCCATCGGTGGGTTCTTTGACGGTGAGCTGAACAAGCTGCTTGACCTGCCGGATGAGGAAGAAGTGATCTACTTGGTTTGTGTGGGCCAGCCGGCATAGATGGCGAACAAGCCGAGATCGCAGAGAACGCCAAATATCTCCGCGTTCCCTGTGGTGAGTAGCATGCGCGCATCTTACTCGCTTCGTGTTTGCGGGGCCCTATGATCACGTGGCTCGTCATCCTGGTCGTCATTGGTGCGGCAGTTGCCTGGTTGTTCAACCGGGTGATCGCGCTGCGCCATCGCGCGGGTGCGGCTTGGAGTGACGTCGACGTGCAGCTCAAGCGCCGCTGGGATCTCGTGCCGGCGCTGGTCTCGGCCGTGAAGGGGTATACTGCCCACGAGTCGGGAACGCTGGAGCGGGTGGTGCGCGCGAGACAGCGGGCCATGGCCGCGGCGGATGCCGGATCGGTGGCAGCTCGCGGTCGCGACGAGCGTTCCCTCGAGACGGCGGCCAATACCGTCGTGGCCCTGGTGGAGGATTATCCCGACCTCAAAGCCAGCGAGCACTTCCTCGAACTGCAGAAGTCGCTTGTCGAAGTAGAGGATACCCTCCAGTCCGCGCGGCGCTATTACACTGCCGTCGTCCGCGATTACAACGTAATGATCGCGAGTTTTCCGACCCTGTTGCTTGCCGGCCCATTTCGCTGGCGACCGCTCGAGTTTTTTCAGATCGATGACGAGGAGCGCGCGGCAC
>JBFHWR010000209.1:0-7072 GCA_041599395.1 Gemmatimonadales bacterium
GAAGAGATTGGTGAGGTTGTTGCGATCGGCGACGCCATCATCGACACGGATGATCGTAGCGCCGCTGCCGTCGTCGATCTGTCCATTCTGAATGTTCAAAGAACCCGACCCGAATTGCGCGACCAACTCCGCCTTCTCGACCCGAATGAACCTTCCCTGGATCGGGTGGGTGAAGGTGGCGCCGGACGCGGCAATTTGCGCCGTCGTCACGAGCTGAGGCTGGGGATCGGGATCGACGCCCGGCACGACGAGCCTGAGCGTCGGGCTGACAAACTGAAAGTCACCGCTAAACGCACCGTTCGTCCCGCCGATCTCGATCTGGTCACCAATCAAAATGCCTTGACCCTCGAGTGTGCTCGAGAATATCAACGCCCCCGCAGTCGCGTCCTGAATGAACGTGCGGCTGGCGTCGATCTGACCCGGGAACGACGTCACGATTCCCCTCACAACCACGAACTCGCCTTGCGCCAGATCCTTGGCCTCGGCAATGGTGATCAGACAGCCCGGCCTCCCCTGCACGTTGGCCGTCTGCGTTTCATTCAGGTAGACCGTCACGCGTAGCGGGTTCTGACACACGCTCACACCCGCCGGCACCGTGAGCGTGTCGATCAGCATGTCGTGAGTGCCGATCGGAATCGACGCGATACTGAAGCGGCCGTTGGCGTCTGACTGGGCCGTCCCGCCGGCAAAGGTGGCGCCTGTGCCCCGGTCCTGAACCGCCATCCCCAATCCGCCGATCGCAAAGTCCCCATCCGACGGATCGAAGATGCCGTCTTCAGAGGCGTCGAAGAACACCAGCCCCTCGATGGAGCCGGTTCCGGAGATCTGAAGCGGCGGAGCGATCTCGGTGTCGCACGCGGCTGCCGCCAACAGCGCCGCGGTCGCCAGATATGTCACTCGCCTGCGGCGGATCGCTGAGCTAATGAAATCCACTGGAGGGTTCCCTCGGTTGCAGTTCGTGTTTCAATTCCTCACGGCCCGGTTCGCTGACGGTCCAGGGGATCCCGCAACTCGATTCGCGTCGGCAGCGCGTCCCGATCATCGGTTGTCAGTACCCCCACGACCTGGACCATCTCGCCAACCATCCAGTCCGCGGATCCAAGACCGATGCGGCTGTCCACGTACGCCGCAAACGTCTCTCCCGCACCGTCGGTGAAGAACACGTTGTGATTGTCGAAATTGAACACCTGGAGGCTGTCCACCGCTCCGGCTATGGTCACCAGCTCGCCCTGGTGCTCGCCCGCGTTGATCTCCGCCGCAGTCACCGCCCGCGGTGTCGGCACCGCTTCTTGGCCCACAACCTCAACGCTCGCCACCGAAATCTGGATCTCACCGCGGAACGCGCCGACGTCACCCTGAACGCGCACCCGATCCCCTCGCTGGAGCGCAGGCCGGCTGCCATCGAACGTGGTAATGCCACCCGTGGCATCCTGGAAATAGTAGAACCGCGTGTTCAGATCCCTGTCGGGCGCCGTGAAGGTGACCACACCTTCGACCGTGACCGTACCCATCATCCCGCGAGCGGCGGCAATGGTGGTGATGACGACACCCATCGCGCGGTCTGAGGGACTTCGCATCTCGATCCGCCTCGGCAACGCGTCCCGGTCATCGGTCGTCAGCACCCCAGTCATCTGAAACATCTCGCCCACCGTCCAGTCCGCCGATCCGAGCCCGATACGACTGTCTACGAAAACCGAGAACGTTACGCCCAGCCCGTCGGTAAAGAACACGTTGTGATTGTCGAACCTGAGCACCTGGATGCTGTCCACCGTCCCGGCGATGGTCACGAGTTCACCTTGGAACTGGCCAGCGTTGATCTCCGCCGCCGTCACGGCACGGGGCGTGGGCACGGCCGCCTGGCCCACGACGTGAACGCTCGAAACCGAGACCTGCGTTTCGCCCTGGAAGGCGCCCACTGAACCCTGGACGCGGACCACGTCGCCCACTTGGAGCGCCGGCCGGCTGCCGTCGAACGTCGTAATACCACCGGTGCCATCCTGGAAGTAGTAGAACCGGGTGTTCGGGTCGCGGTCCGGCGCCAGGAAGGTGACCACGCCTTGAACCGTCACGTCGCTGCCGGGCATCGCCCGGGCCGCTGCAATCGTGATCGGTGGGCTGAGTTCCGCCATGTCCGCCGTATCACGGATTTCAATACGGAACGGTAGGCTGTTCCGATCATCCGTACCCAAGACGCCAGTGACAGCCACCGATGAACCGACAGTCCAGTCGGCCGAGGCAATCCCGTTCCGGCTGTCCACAAACGCCGTGACGGTGTTGCCGAAGTCATCGGTCACGAACACCATGTGGGTGTCGAAGGAGTTCAACACCGGTACGCTGTCCACCGTGCCCGTGGTCCTCACCAGCTCACCCTGGAACTGTCCGGCGTTGACCTGGGCCGCGGTAACGGTTCGGGGCGTCGGCACCGCCTCCTGACCGAGCACGGTGATGTTCAGGACCGGGCTGACCTGCGTTTCGCCTCCGAACGAGCTGATGACGCCACGAACCCGAACCCGATCGCCACGCTGTAGAGTCGGATCGTTGGTGTCGAAGACAGATATCCCTGCGGTCGCGTCCTGGAAGAAGTAGACGGTGGGATCCCATTCTTGCTGCCAGGTGATGACACCTTCCACCAGCAACGTCTCACCATCCATGGTGCGCGCGACGGCGATGTCGGTCGGCGTCGGGTCGCCCTCGAACTCGATATTGAACGTAGTAGGCGTCTGGGCACCGACGGTGACCGTCTGGCTCGTGCCGCCCGGGAACGTGAGCCCCGCAAACGGTGTGATCTCGACCGTGTAGGCGCCGGGCCGAAGAGCGGAAATCGAAAAGGCGCCTCCGGTGTCGGTGATATCCATCCCGACCGCCTCATCGCTCGCTGAGAAGAGTGTCAATTCGACACCTGCGGCAGGCGTGTCATCGGCGATGTCGAACATGCCATCGCCGTTGTCATCTCGGTACACGACGCCAGACAGCGCGCCCGGGAAGAAGGAGTACCGGAACTCGGCGGAGAGGCCGCCGCCTTGGAACGATGCGACCACCGTGGGAGAACTGGCGGTGGCAAGCACGGCGCCCGCCGGGGCACCCTCGGACACGGAGAGCGTGTAGCTCCCCGGCGGCAACTGGAAGCTCGCCAAACCGGTACCATCGGTGGGGGCGGTAAAATCGGCCCGCTCACCCTGTGCGGTGACCATGACGGACGCGATGGGGACATCCTCGGCGTCAAACGTCCCGTTGCCGTTTGCATCGACGTACACGCGAACGGCCAGGGAGGAAAGTGTCCCTTCCTCGAGGAGGATCTGGTCGATACTGCAGCCGACGGCACCAAGGGCCGTAGCAGTCACGAGTAGCGAAACTGAGGCACGCTTCATCCGGTGCTCCTGATTACGTCTCCAAGAGAAGAACATCAATGCTCGCCCTCGAATGCACCCAACAGCGTCGGATTGTGTAAACTGCGATAGGATTCTGTGAACTCGGTTAGACAGCCCGCCGAACCCTCTGGGGACGGCGCTGCTGCGCCGGAGCTGGGAGGCTGCGCACGTATGATGACACAGTTGCGAGAGCGACGCTAGTGCCAATTTCGAGAGATGTTGTTCGCCGAACGACAGTCGGTGGACTCCTTGTCGGTCTACTCCTGAGTGGTGCTCTCACGTGCTCGGACGGGGGGCCCATCGACCCTGAGGACGTCACGCCAACCATCGTGGTTTCCGGTATCCAGGACGGCGGCACGAGCGACGGGCCGGTGACGATCACGATATCGGTGGACGTCGGTACGTATGTTGCGACCTTGAACGGCTCTTCGTTCATCTCCCCGATCACCGTATCTCAGCCCGGGGACTACGTGCTTGCAATCGCGGCTCGCAACGGCTCCGCGACAGCCAGCCTCCAGGTCTCGTTCGAGATCCGGCTGGCAGGGGAGACCTTTCTCATCGTCCGATTGTTCGATTTGGGGCGCAACGACGCCGGCGGGGGTGGCGACGCGATTCTCGTGACGGATTCGTCAAGCGCCGGCTCGAGACACGCCCTGCTGGACGCAGGCCCTGCGGGGACCGGTGGGGCAGACCCGGGCTTCGTCGGCCGGCGTCTGACCGCGCTCGGCGTGGACACTCTGGAGGTGTTGATCCTTTCCCACGCCCATTCCGACCACTTCGACGGAATCCCGGGGGCCTATCAGAATCGCGTCGTCCGCCAATTCGTCTACAACGGCCAGCAGCGGAATTTCTCGCGCTACAACGACATCGTGGCGCAAGCCACGAGCCAGGCGGACGAGGTCATTGTCCCGAGCGCCATCACCGAACTGGACCTCGGCATCGGTGGCGACCCCACGCACCTGGTAATCATCCCACCGCTGTCAACGTTCCTCACCAATCCGTCCGCCGGCTCCAGCGAGCTGAATGACGGGTCGATCGGTACGGAAGTTCAAAAAGGAACGTTCCGTATGTTCCTGGCCGGTGACGGGGAGATCCGCGCCAACGAGCGGTGGCGCTCGCAGTTCCAGGCTCAAACCGGAGGGGTTTCGATCCTCAAGCACGGGCATCACGGAGCCAACGACGCAACCTTCGACAACGGGTTCAACGGCCCGTCGGCCTGGTTGGCGCACACCGCACCCGAGGTCGTCGTGATCAGCGCCAACGGCAGCTCGCATCCTCGCATCAATGCCCTCACCTACCTGTCGTCCATCTCCGCGCTCAAGACGTATTGCACCAACGTGCATGGGGACATCGAGATTCGGGTGGCCGAGACGGGGGTGTTTGCGGTTACCGTAGAGAAAAATGGATCGTCGGACTGCGCGCCCGGGAGTGATGCGTCGACATAGCGAGGAGTTAGGAGTTAGGAGCTTGGAGTTAGGGGGTGGTAGGTGATGATTGGCGATTAGTGAGTAGCGATTTGAGATTGGCGATTGGCCGTTGCGTCCAGCGTCCGGCGTCTCGCGTCCCGCGTCCTACCCCCAATCTCAAATCACCAATCGCCGATCGCTAATCGCAAATCAAAAGGGCCCCGCCTCCTCACGGAGCACGGGGCCCTTTCTTGCTGCCGTCGCGCAAACTAGAAGTGCACCTGCACTCCCATGTTGAAGCGACGCTGGAGTCCGAAGAAGACCTCGGCGTCATCCGCGTCGTGGTCGCCGTCGAATCCGTTGAACGGCGAGTTGTCCAGCGCGTCGATGATGTGCTCGTCATCGAACAGGTTGTACACGTGCAGGAACACCGTCGCCCGCTGCGCGAGGCGCAGGCTCTGTGGCAGCGTGTACGACACGTGGGCGTCCAACACCGTATAGCCCGGCACTCGCCAACTCTGTGCCCGATCGGTCGCATCCGTACGGTCGATCGGGTCGAACGCGGCCCAGTGACGGCCGAATGCTTTACCGACCACTTGCGCGAAGAGCCCTTCGACGGGGAACACACCCACGGCTGCCGCTCCCTGCAGCTGCGGCGCGTCACCCACTTTCAGGTCCTTCACGTAGAAATTGTACGTCTCGGTGGCGGCGTCACGGGCATCCGGTCGGAAGGTGCCGGATACATCATCGGTGTACTCCCAGTTGGAGACCGCACCGCTCAGGTCGATGCGCACCAGATCGGAGATCTGGAAGCCCGCCTGTGCCTCGATGCCCATGTGGACCGCATCGAGACCCAGCAGACTGATCAGTGCATCCTCCCCTTCTGAGGTGATGATACCGCGCGTCACGGTGCGGTTATTCCATTGTGTGTAATAGAGATTCACACTCGCATTGACCGACCGGTCGAGCGACCGGTAATCCAACCCGCCCTCGAACGCCAGGAACTTTTCGTTCTGCGGGCTGGGGTTGGTCTCACCGCCGACGTCATCCACGACGCCGTCGAAGATCGGCACCTTCGAGATGAAGCCACCGTTGGCGTACACACCCACTTCGTCATTCAGGTTGACGAGGCCGCCACCCTTCACCTGAAATCCGTAGATCGCGTCGGGATTGCTCGTGAGGGGGTTCCCGGCGCCGTCATCGCGGAAGTGGTTCGTGTAGCTGTAGTCGATCATCGACACGCCGGTCATCCCAAACACCGTGGCTTTACTAGTCGAATACTCGGCCTGCGCGAATCCGCCAAGCCAATCAACGGTGTTGGTGAAGTCGTACGCGATCTTGTCGCCGAGGCCGCGGCGTTGCTCGGCAGCCGTCCAGAAATCGCTTGAGTGGCGACTGTCCGGAATGAAGAAGGTGCCGCCAAGCAGATCACGAACCTCGCGGTAGTGATCGATTTCAGCCGTACGCCAGTCCACACCAAACTCCACCGTCACGGGTTCCGAAACCTCGACTGCGAGCTTCGAGACCGCGCCAATGGTCCACTGGTTATTGCGGCTATTCCGGAGAATCCCGATGGATTGTCCCGCCTCCTTGGGCTCTCCCTTGCGATCGAGCGTGCCCTGATTGACTTCGACGTTCTTGTCCCAGTCCGGGATCCGTGACGGACTGTTGTAATTCCAGGCAAACCCATTACCGGTGGGCGACCTGGCGTCCAGCGTGCCGGTACCGCCGCCCCGACCGCCGGAGAAGTAGGCCACGGTCGAGAGCGTCAGCGTCCGCGAGAGCGCCGAGTACCAGTTGAGGTTCACCTGGGGCTTGTGGAAGAAGTTCTCCCGCTCGTTCAGGAAACTGGGATCGAACCGGTCGAACCGTTTGCTACCCGTCGCCTGTTGGCCCCTATACGACGACGAAACTGGGGCGACGTTTTCGTTGTATCGGAACCCGTCATTGGCCTCGGGATACCTGTCGAGCGCAGCCAGGTCGTAGTCGCTCAGTCCGCGTGCAAACTCCGCACTGTGCGCGCCAATGTTCTGACGGTAGAGACGCTGTCCGTGGCGCTGCGGGGCGCCGACGGCGAACAGGTCCAGCCGGTTGCTGTTGCTGATCTTGTAGCTGGCGCCGAGGTAGTACGCCCATGCGTCGGTCCAGATTCCCTGTGCCAGCCCGTCTCCAGTCTTTCGCACACCCTGGGCCATGAACGCGAACTTGTTGCCCAACAGACCCGAGGCGAGCATGCCTGTGGTTTTGATGAAGCCGTCTGAGCCGACCTCCTGCTTGATCATCCCGCCGCGGGACAGC